>NZ_DAOMPX010000027.1:0-40296 GCF_035445025.1 Citricoccus sp.
GGCGCTCAACGACGGCCAGGTCACCGAGTTCGGCCCGCCCGCGGAGATCATCACCAACGAGGTCCTCACCCGGGTGTTCAATACCCCGGTCTCGGTCATCGACGGTCCGGAGAGCCGCCTGGCGGTCTACTACTGATCGACACCGGCGGCCGGGCTGGCGAGTCCGAATGAACCATTTCCCGAATTTGCCTATGGCGATTTGACGTATTTAAGAATATCTTAAGGTTCGCCTTGCTTGCGGCTTTCCAGGGTCGGCGTATTCTTAATCCAACGCCCGGGCACCAGCGTCCGAGCTTGGACCGAAGGATGTAGCACCATGACCTCCGCCGTGCGCTCCTGCGCCACCACCGCCTGTTCTTTCAACGCCGAGCACAACTGCAACGCCCTGGCCATCACCGTGGCCGGTTCCGAGTCCCAGCCCACCTGCGGGACCTTCGTGCAGCTGGATGCCCGCCGTCCCGTCACCTCCGAGGCCAGCAGCGTGGGCGCCTGCCACCGCCTGGAATGCAAGTTCAACAGCGACCTGATGTGCTCCGCTGAGGGCATCGAGGTCACCGACACCGCCACCTGCGCCACCTACACCGTCGCCTGAGCTGCCGCGCGCAGCCCGGGAGTCCGTGTGCCCACCGTCCCGCGGTGACGCAGTGCCAAGGCCCCGGTCCGGGGAGCAGTCCATGCTCCACGGGCCGGGGCCTTGGCGTGCGGGGCCACAGTGGTGGGCCCGGCGGTTCAGGAGGCGAGGTCGGCGGTGAGCCGCGCGGGCAGGGAGCCGAGCAGGTGATGCCAGGCCCGGGAGCTGTCCTGCAGGGGTGAGGCCTCCGAGGGCGAGGGCAGCGGCACCTGCACGACCCAGCCCTGGTCTCCGGCGAAGCGGGCCAGGGACACGCAGTGGTGGTCCACGTCCACGCAGTGCACGGGGTCGACCGTGAGGTCCTCCGTGGCGGGGACGTCCAGGGGTTCCGCCCAGCCGGCGATCTCGCCGTCCAGGACGGCGTCGGCGACGTTGGCCAGGAGCTGGGGCGCCGTGGCCAGGACGGCATCGGCCAGGGCGTCGGCCGGGGACGGCGCGGCGGAGGCCTCCACGAGGACGGCCTCGCCGTGGGCGTTGACGCCGGAGCAGTCGTGCAGCAGGACCCGTTCGGTGGTGACCACGCCCACGCGCACGCGGGGTCCGACGTCGTGGACCAGGTCGGCCACGCGCCCCTGCAGTCCCAGGGCCTCCACCTGTGCCGTGTCCCGGCACCAGCGCAGCGTGCCGAGCAGGTGCACGGAGGCCAGCCGCAGGTTCAGGCCGTGGTCCGCGGCGTCCTTGACGATGTCCACCCGCACCTCGATGTCCTCGGGGGTGTGGAACGCGCCGAGCGAATGGAAGAGGTTCGGGATGTCCGCCACCACCAGCTGTCCGGTGCGGGACACTCCGTGCACCGCGGAGGAGAGCGTCTCGCCCGCACGGTAGGCCGTGAGCTCGACGGCACCCTCGCCGGAGAGCATGCGGCGCGTGAGCGAGCGGGCGTGGGCGGAACGCAGGGCGGGGACGGACGAGGCGGACGTCGGGGGAGTGCGCGGAGTCGAACTCATGGGGATCCTTCCAGGACGGTCGCATCCTAGTAAGGCACGCCTAACCGAATTAAGCAAGCTGCTTGTACGCTTATGCGTCTCTTGGCGTCTCGGAACGTCGCAGAAGGACCGGCTCAGTCCCGTCGCCGGGCCCGGAAGATGCCGAGGGACGCCACGCACAGCCCTGCGAAGGCCACCCCCAGGGCCACCAGCGGGCCGGTCAGCGGCACCCACACGACGTCCCGGCGCACGGCCTGGGCGGTCTCCGAGTCCGAGAGCATGTCCCCGCCCCCGAGCGTGAAGGTCCCGGCGACGAACACCTGGGCGACCACGGTGATGATGAGCAGCAGCGCGGCGACCACGCCCACGCCCATCGAGGCGTAGAGCAGCACCTTGCACCACAGCGGCGCCGGCCGCGTCCCGTCGTCGTCGCCGACGGGCTCCACGGCCCCGGTCCCGTCATCGTCCTCGCGCAGGTCCCCGTCCCGGCCGTCCTCGAAACGGCCGATGAGGTCGAATCCGGGGGCGCCGTCCCAGTCGCGGTCCGGGTCCAGGCCCTCCCGGAACCCCCGTGCGGAGCCGGGCGCGGGCGGGCGGGACTCAGGACGGCGGGACATGTCTCCAGCGTACCGCCGGTACCGTGGACGGGTGGCCTCCTCCTCCTCGTCCTCGCCCGCACCGTCCGGTCCGCAGCCCGCTGCGGGCGGTGCCCCGCCGTCGTCGTCAGCGGCGCCCACCGGCAGCCGGGACGTCACCGTCCTGGCCCCCGTCCTGACCCCGGAGGGCTGGCAGCTGCTGAACTCCCTCGAGGGCTACCGGGAGTCGGAGGCGCTGGCGATGTCCACCCGGTTGCGCGCCGCGGGCCATGCCCCCGAACTCGTCTCGGCCGTGCTGACCCAGCTGAAGCTGCGGGACCAGGCAGCCGCCAAGTTCGGCCCCTTCGCCGCGCACATGGTCTTCACCCGGGCGGGCCTGGAACAGGCCACGCGGATGAACGTGGCCGCCGTGCACGCCGGGCGGTTCGCCGGCGCCGGGATCCGGTCCGTCGCGGACCTGGGCTGCGGCCTCGGGGCGGACGCCATGGCCATGGCGGCGCTGGACCTCGAGGTGACCGCCGTGGAGCGGGACGAGACGGTGGCCGCGGCGGCGACGATCAACCTCATGCCCTTCCCCCACGCCACCGTGGTCAGCGCGGACGCGCAGGACTGGGTGGCCGCGGCGCAGGCGAACGGCACCGAGCCCGGGGGCTACTGGCTAGACCCTGCCCGCCGGGTGCTCTCCACCTCCGGGTCCAGCCGGGTGTTCGACCCGGAGGCGTTCTCCCCGCCGCTGTCCTTCGTCGAGTCCCTCGCCGCGCGCGGCACTGCCGTCGGCGTGAAGCTCGGCCCCGGCCTGCCGCACGAGTCCGTGCCCGCCGGCTGCGAGGCGCAGTGGGTCTCCGTGGACGGGGACGTCACCGAGGCCGTGCTGTGGTTCAACGCCCTCGCCCGGGACGGCGTGCGCCGCAGCGCCCTGGTCATGTCCGGTCCCGGGGCGGGCACGACGGCGGCGGGAGGCCGGGGCGGCCATCATGAGCTCACCGCGGGGACCCGTTTCGGCGGCTCTCCCGAGGTGCCGGTCGGCGGCGTGGAGGCCCTGACCGGATACCTCTACGAACCGGACGGCGCCGTGATCCGGGCCGGGCTGGTGGCCGACCTGATCCACCGTGACTTCGCGTCGAAGGGCGGGGCACTGCTCGATGAGCACATCGCCTACTTCCGGGCCGACGAGCCGGTGGCGTCGCCGTTCGCGCGGGCCTACCGGATCGAGTCGGTGATGCCCTTCAACGTCAAGGGACTGCGGCGCTGGGTGCGGGAGACCGGGGTGGGCCGGCTGGACATCAAGAAGCGCGGGATGGCCGTCACCCCGGAGGAGTTGCGACGCCAGCTCATGTCCGGCAAGGGCTCGAAGGGGGCGAAGGGTTCGACGTCGTCACGGGGCTCGAAGTCACCCGGCCGGCACGCCACGCTCGTGCTGACGCGGATCGGTGAGGAACGGGTCGCCGTGGAGGTCACCCCGGCCTGACGGCCTGACGGTCCGGCGCGACCGGCACGCCGGCTCAGGTGCCGGAGGCGTCCCGTCCGAGGCCGGTGGGGGACGCCGTGGCCACGTGGTTGACGACTTCGTTGACCATGCGGTGCAGGTTGTCCAGGCCGTAGCCGACGAGGTACCAGTCCGCGGGATCGAGGTAGATGACCTTGCCGTTCCGGGCCGCCTTCGTGCCGCTGACCAGGTCGTCGTCCAGCACGTCCTCGGCGGTGGCTCCCTGCCGGCCGAGGGCGGCGTCCTCGTCGATGACGAACAGGTTGTCCGGGTCGGCGTCGGCGATGAACTCGGGGGAGGCCGGAGCGCCGTCCGGGCCCTCGCCCATCACCGGGGTGGCGCTGGGCACGCCGAGCACGTCGTGGATCAGGCCGAAGCGGGACTCCGGGCCGAAGGCCGTGATCTCGCCGGATCCCGTCATCACCACCAGGCCGTTGGTGTTCCCGGCGTCCTTCAGCGTCACCCGGGCATCCTCGATCTTCGTCTCGATCTCGCGGAGCGCGGCCTGCACCTGCATCTCCCGGCCGAAGACCTCGCCCAGGGCGGTGGCGTTCTGGGTGAAGGACTCCATCGGTTCCGCGGGGTCCACGGACAGGTCGATGGTCGGGGCGATCCCGGACAGTTCGGGGTACGCGTCCGCGGTCGCCGCGGAGATGATGATCAGGTCCGGCTCCTCCTCGGCGATGACGTCCAGGTCAGGCTCCGTGAGGGAGCCGACTCGCACCTCCGCGCCGTCCGCCACGGACTGCAGCTCCTCGGGGTAGGGCGCATCCGGCACGCCGTCGGGCTGGATGCCCAGTGCGTTCAGGGAATCCAGGACCCCGAGGTCGAAGACGAAGACCTTCCCGGGATCGGCCGGGACCTCGGTGGTGCCCTGGGCGTGCTCCACGGTGACGGTCTCCGCGCCGGAGCCGGTGGGGGAGGGCGTGGTGGTACCGGGAGCCGTGCCGGATGGCGAGCCGGAGGTGGGCGGCTCGGCGGGCCCGCCGGTGCAGGCGGTCACGAGGACCAGGACCGCGGTCGAGGCGGCGAGCATCAGCGAGGCGCGGCGCAGCGCCCGGGGCCTCGGCCGGGGGCGTGCGGATCGGGGGGTGGTGGCGAGGGGCCCGTCCTGCGGGCCGTGCAGGGACACGATGGTCCTCCCGTGATCAGCGGAGCGGCGGAACCCGCGGCCGTCCGGGGCCCGGCAGGCCGGGGCGATCGCGTCCCCTCCATTGTGTCAGCCCGTGACCGGGTGCGGCCAGAGTCCTGGCCGCGTGCCGGGTCGCGGACCGGCGCTCCGCGCGGCTCCCGGGGACACGACTGGCACTCGCCTTGACCGAGTGCTAAGCCTCGTCCTAGAGTCATTTCTGGCACTCCGGGGCACCGGGTGCCAAGCCTGAAGGACCTGCCATCCGGCACCCGCGACGACGGTTGGCCAGCCTACGGCGCACAGCAGAATCCACTGACGCCGGTCGGACCCCCGTGGTCTGGCCCACCACAGAGAAGGAGAGTACAGACGTGTCTGTCTCCATCAAGCCCCTTGAGGATCGCATTGTTGTCCGTCCGCTGGAAGCCGAGCAGACCACCGCTTCCGGCCTGGTGATCCCGGACACCGCCAAGGAGAAGCCGCAGGAGGGCCAGGTCGTGGCCGTCGGCGCCGGCCGTGTCGATGACAACGGCAACCGCATCCCGGTCGATGTCGCCGAGGGCGACGTCGTGCTCTTCTCCAAGTACGGCGGCACCGAGGTCAAGGTCGGCGGCGAGGACTACCTCGTGCTGTCCGCCCGCGACGTGCTGGCCATCGTCACCAAGTGATCTTCCACCGGACCCGGTCCGTGCCCCCGCACGGCACCGCGTCCGGTTGACGCACCAGGCCCGGCCAGGCACTCCAGCCGGCCGGGCCTGATCGCGTCAGCGCCGACGTCGTGACCTTCCGGCCCCAGGGCCGCGGGAGGGCGCGACGCCGGCCCCCCACCTTCACCTCGACGCGGCGACCGGATGCCCGGCCGGGCCCGGAGCCGCCGTCCACACCCGAAAGGAGCTTCGTTCATGGCGAAGCAGCTTGCCTTCAACGATGAGGCCCGCCGCGCACTGCAGGCCGGCATCGACAAGTTGGCCGACACGGTCAAGGTCACCCTCGGCCCCAAGGGGCGCAACGTCGTCCTCGACAAGGCCTGGGGCGCACCCACCATCACCAACGACGGCGTGACCATCGCCCGTGACATCGAGCTGGACGACCCGTACGAGAACATGGGCGCCCAGCTGGCCAAGGAAGTGGCCACCAAGACCCAGGACGTCGCCGGCGACGGCACCACCACCGCCACCGTGCTGGCCCAGGCCCTCGTCAACGAGGGCATGCGCCAGGTGGCCGCCGGTGCCGCCCCGAACGAGGTCAAGCGGGGCATCGAGGTGGCCGTGGCCGCCATCGACCAGCGCCTGTCCGAGAACGCCGTGGAGGTCTCCGGCAACCACGTCGCCAACGTGGCCGCCATCTCCGCCCAGGACGACACCGTCGGCGAGCTGCTGGCCCGCGCGTTCGACACCGTCGGCACCGACGGCGTCATCACCATCGAGGAGTCCTCCACGACCTCCACCGAACTGGTGGTCACCGAGGGCATGCAGTTCGACAAGGGCTACCTGTCCCCGTACATGGTGACCGACGCCGAGCGCCAGGAAGCCGTCCTGGAGAACCCCTACATCCTGCTGAACTCCGGCAAGATCTCCTCCGTGCAGGAGTTCCTGCCGCTGCTGGAGAAGGTCCTGCAGGCCTCCAAGCCGCTGTTCATCATCGCCGAGGACGTCGAGGGCGAGGCCCTGTCCACCCTCGTGGTCAACAAGATCCGCGGCACCCTGAACGTCGTGGCCGTCAAGGCCCCGGGCTTCGGCGACCGCCGCAAGGCCATGATGCAGGACATCGCCACCCTCACCGGCGCCCAGGTGGTCTCCCCGGACCTCGGCATGAAGCTGGACCAGGTCGGCCTCGAGGTGCTCGGCACCGCCCGCCGCGTGACCGTCACCAAGGACAACACCACGATCGTGGACGGCGCCGGCTCGGCCGACGACGTGAACGCCCGCGTGGCCCAGATCAAGGCCGAGGCCGAGGCCACGGACTCCGACTGGGACCGTGAGAAGCTGCAGGAGCGCCTGGCCAAGCTGGCCGGCGGCGTGGGCGTCATCCAGGTCGGCGCCGCCACCGAGGTGGAGCTCAAGGAGGCCAAGCAGCGCATCGAGGACGCCGTGGCCTCCACCCGTGCCGCCCTCGAGGAGGGCATCGTGGCCGGCGGCGGTACCGCGCTGATCAACGCGCTGTCCGTGCTGGACCAGGACGAGTCCGTCACCGCCCTGTCCGGTGACGCCGCCGCGGGCGTGAACATCGTCCGCAAGGCCCTGGTGCAGCCGCTGCGCTGGATCGCCCAGAACGCCGGCGAGGACGGCTACGTCGTCACCGCCAAGGTGGCCGAGCTGGAGCCGAACCACGGCTTCAACGCCAAGACCGGCGAGTACGGCGACCTGCTGGCCGCCGGCGTGATCGACCCGGTCAAGGTCACCCGCTCCGCCCTGGCCAACGCCGCCTCCATCGCGGCGCTGGTGCTGACCACCGAGACCCTGGTGGCGGACAAGAAGGACGAGGACGAGGACTGATCTCCTGACCTCGGCGGCGGCTCGGTCCACCGCAGCCGCTGACGCCCTCGGGCGTTGACACCGACGACGTGGCATTCCCCGCAGATGCGGGGGATGCCACGTCGTGTTTAAGGGTGTGTGTCCCCCTGCGGTCGGCCCGGAGAGCCCCGAAACCATGACGGAATGGACATGTCCCCCGTGGATCCACGGGGGACATGTCCATTCTGAGATGATGTGCTGCTCGCCGGCGCCGGCGCCGGCGAAGTGGCCACGGGCTCAGCGGGGTCCGGTGAGGGGTGCCGGCGCAGTGGCCCCCGGCTCAGGGGGTCCGGTGGTGCGGGGCCGGGGCCCAGCGGCCCCGGCCCCGCCGAACCCGATTCAGCGGGTGCGCGTGGGCTCGAGCGCGGAATCGTCGGCCGGCCCACCGGTCCCGGAGGTCCCGGACGCCGGAGCATCCGCCGCCTCCAGGGCGTCCTCGTCATCGGCGAGCAGGTTGGCACCGGACCGGGAGGCGTTGTAGCGCTCCTCGTCCAGGACGCCCTCCTGCTTGGAGACCAGCGCGGGCACGAGGGCCTGGCCCACCACGTTCACGCCGGTTCGCCCCATGTCCACGATCGGGTCGACGGCGAGCAGCAGCCCCACGCCGGCCAGCGGCAGGCCCAGCGTGGACAGGGTCAGCGTCAGCATGACCACGCCACCGGTGGTGCCGGCGGTGGCGGCGGAGCCCAGCACGGAGACCAGGATGATCAGCAGGTAGTCCGTCCAGCCCAGCTCGAGGCCGAAGAACTGGGCCACGAACAGGGCGGCGATGGCCGGGTAGATGGCGGCGCAGCCGTCCATCTTGGTGGTGGCGCCCAGGGGCACGGCGAACGAGGCGTAGCCGCGCGGGACGCCGAAGTTGCGCTCGGCCACGCGCTGGGTCACGGGCAGGGTCCCGATCGAGGACCGGGAGACGAAGCCCATCTGGAAGGCCGGCCACATCCCGGTGAAGTACTGCCGGACGGACAGCCCGTGGGCCTTGGCCAGGATCGGGTAGACCACGAGCAGCACCAGGGCCAGTCCGATGTAGATGGCCACCACGAACTTGGCCAGGGTGCCCATGGTGTCCCAGCCGTAGCTGGCCACGGCGTTGCCGATGAGGCCGACGGTGCCGATCGGGGCGATGCGGATGATCCACCACAGCACCTTCTGGATGACCTCGAGCATGGAGGCGGAGAAGTCCAGGAAGGGCTGGGCCTTGGCGCCGAGCTTCAGCGCGGCGATGCCCACGGCGATGGAGATGACCAGCACCTGCAGCACGTTGAAGCTGACGGAGGTGGACAGGGTGCCGTCCTCGGCGGCCGTGGTGGTGGCGGAGAGCCCGAGGAAGTTCGAGGGGACCAGGCCCTGCAGGAAGGCCCACCAGCTGCCGGTCTTGCCCTCGTAACCCTCGGGGGCCTGCTGGCCGGTGCCGACCCCGGGCTGCAGCACGGCGCCGATGACGAGGCCCACGACCACGGCGATGAGCGAGGTGATGGCGAACCACAGCAGCGTCTTGGCGGCGAGCCGGGCGGCGTTGGTCACCTTGGCGAGGTTGGCGATCGAGGCGACGACGGCGAAGAACACCAGCGGGATGACGGTGGTCTTCAGCAGGGAGACGTAGCTGGAGCCGATCACCTGCAGGGTGGCGCCGAGGCCGGTGGGCGTCTCCTCGGTGTGGCCCATCGAGCGGGCGAGCAGGCCCAGGGCGAGACCGAGGACCAGGGCTGCGAGGATCTGGACGCCGAAGCTGGTCGTCCAGGCGGGCAGCCGCCGGGAGGTGGGAGTGGGTGCGGTGCTGGTGGAAGTCGTCACCGGAAAAGGGTAGGACCGCCATACCACGGGCGGATAATGCTGTTGCGCCGTGTGACGACTGCGTGACGGGCGTCGCAGGGGGGGTGGCCATTCCGCGTGTGAGCGAACTCAAGGCGTCAACCATTGCCGCGGGCCTAGACTAGGGGGCAACCCGCTGACCGAAAGGCCCCCCGCCCGTGAGTGCACAGATTTCCGGCCCCTCCGACGACCCGGTGGCCACCGCCGCCGATCCCTTCGGCTTCGTCGGACTGACGTATGACGACGTCCTCCTGCTCCCGAACGCCACCGACGTGATCCCCGCCGACGCGGACACCTCCACCCGGCTGACCAAGCGCATCACCCTGAACATCCCGGTGGTCTCGGCGGCCATGGACACCGTCACCGAGGCGCCGCTGGCCATCTCCCTGGCGCGCCAGGGCGGACTGGGCATCATCCACCGCAACCTGTCGGTCGAGGACCAGGCCGCCCACGTGGACCGGGTCAAGCGCTCGGAGTCCGGCATGATCACCGACCCGGTGACCGTGGGCCCCGACGCCACCCTCGCCGACTGGGACGATCTGTGCGCCCAGTACCGGGTCTCCGGCCTGCCGGTAGTGGACGCCTCGGACACCCTGCTGGGCATCATCACGAACCGGGACACCCGCTTCATCCCGCGTGCCGAGTTCGAGCACCGCACGGTGGAGTCGGCGATGACCCGGATGCCGCTGATCACCGCGAAGGTCGGCATCTCCCGTGAGGAGACCGTCCGGCTGCTCTCCGAGCACCGGATCGAGAAGCTGCCGCTGGTGGACGACCACAACAGGCTCAAGGGCCTGATCACCGTCAAGGACTTCGACAAGGCCGAGCAGTACCCGGACGCGGCCAAGGACGAGGAGGGCCGGCTGCGCGTGGGCGGCGCCGTGGGCTTCTTCGGCGACGGCTACGAGCGTTCCATGGCGCTGGTCGAGGCCGGTGCGGACGTGCTCGTGGTGGACACCGCCAACGGCCACACCCAGGGCGTGCTGGACATGATCGCCCGCCTCAAGAAGGACCCGGCCTCGCAGCACGTGGACATCATCGGCGGCCAGGCCGCCACCTACGCCGGTGCCAAGGCGATCGTGGACGCCGGCGCGGACGCCGTGAAGGTGGGCGTGGGCCCGGGTTCGATCTGCACCACCCGCGTGGTGGCCGGCGTCGGGGTCCCGCAGATCACGGCCATCTACGAGGCGGCCAAGGCCACCATCCCGGCCGGGGTCCCGCTGATCGCCGACGGCGGCCTGCAGCACTCCGGTGACATCGGCAAGGCGCTGGTCGCCGGCGCCGACTCCGTGATGCTCGGCTCCCTGCTGGCCGGCACCGCCGAGTCGCCGGGAGACCTGGTGTTCTACAACGGCAAGCAGTTCAAGGCCTACCGCGGCATGGGCTCCCTGGGGGCCATGCAGACCCGGTCGGGCAAGCGCTCCTACTCGAAGGACCGCTATTTCCAGGCGGACGTGCCGGATGAGGACAAGCTGATCCCGGAGGGCATCGAGGGCCAGGTGCCCTACCGCGGCCCGCTGTCCGCCGTGGTGCACCAGCTCGTCGGCGGCCTGCGCCAGACCATGTTCTACACCGGCGCCCGGTCCATCGGTGAGCTCAAGCGGAACGGCCGCTTCGTCCGGATCACCCCGGCCGGACTGAAGGAGTCCCACCCGCACGACATCATGATGACCGTGGAGGCCCCGAACTACCGGTCGCGGTAGTCCCCGTCCCAGTCCCGTCTCAGCGGGAGGCGGCGGTGAACCTCGCCGCTGCCTCCCGCAGCACCACGGCCGCCTCGCGTTCCAGGGAGGCCGTGAGGGCGGCGCTCCGGAAGGACGCGGAGAGCCCGTCCAGGGATGCTCCGCCCTCGGCCGGCGGGGCCAGCGGCACGGCCACGCACGCGACGCCCGGCGTGTTCTGCCCGTCCTCGCGGGCATAGCCGCGTTCCCGCGTGACGTGCAGGAGCCGCAGCAGGTGCGACGGATCGGTCACGGTGGCCTCGGTCAACCGCGCCAGCGGCGGCCGCCACCGCGAGGCGGGATCCTCGAGGGTGCTCAGGACGGCCTGGCCGATGGCCGTGGCATGGGCCGGCAGCCGGCGGCCGACCCGCGGGGTGCTCCGTTCCCGTCCGGGGGCCTCCCACGTGGCCAGGTAGACGACGTCCTGGCCGTCCAGCCGTCCGAAGTTCACGGTGGCGCCGAGCTGCCGGCCCACGTCGGCCAGCACGGGGCGGACCCTCTGGAGCATCGGGTCGGTGTCCAGGTAGGTGGTGCCCGCCAGCAGCGCGCGGATGCCGATGCTGTACTCGGCGTTCAGCGGATCGGTCCGCACCCAGCCGGCCTCCACGAGGGTGCGCAGCAGGGCGTAGACGCTGCTGCGGGGA
Organism: Citricoccus sp.; assembly: GCF_035445025.1. Taxonomy (NCBI): domain Bacteria; kingdom Bacillati; phylum Actinomycetota; class Actinomycetes; order Micrococcales; family Micrococcaceae; genus Citricoccus; species Citricoccus sp. The sequence continues at coordinate 11,459 of NZ_DAOMPX010000027.1, forward strand.
GCTCCCATGCGCTCGCAGAGGTCGCGGAGGGTGACCGGGGCGTTGCCGCGCTCCGCCAGGAGCTCGAGGATCTCGATGGTCCTGGCGGCCGACTTGACCTCGCGGACCCCGTTGACCGCGGGTAGCTGATGAGTGCCGTCCATCGTCGTCCTTCCGCCCGTGCGCCCATCCTAGGGGGCGCCTCGCGGATCAGCGGCGCGGACCGACGCGGACCTTGACGGCGTGGACGGGGCAGCCGGCCTCCAGCAGGATGCGCTGGGAGGCCGAGCCCAGGAACAGCTTGCCGACGGGGGACCGGCGGCGCAGGCCGATCACCACCATTGCCGTGTCCGTGGCATAGGAGCTGTCGATCAGGGTGTCGCCGAAGTCCGCGCCCTCGGGCACGGACGCCGTCGTCAGGCCGACGCCACGGGCCTCGGCGTGGGCCGCGAGGCCGGCGGGCGGTGCCACGCCGTCCGCGGGATCCTCCGGCAGCAGGACGACGTCGGCTCCCCGCAGCGCCGCTTCGTCGATCGCCGTGCGTGCGGCGGCCTCGGCCTCTGGGGTGGCGGTCATGGCGACGATGATGTTCACGGTTCCCTCCCGGGGGTTATCAGGACATCGGGGTTATCAGGACATCGGGGTGATCAGGAGATCGGGGTGACGAGCGTGCCGTCCGTGAGGAACTGGCGCAGGTTGGCCAGGGCCAGCCGCGCCATGTCCGCCCGGGTCTCGTGCGTGCCGCTGCCGACGTGGGGGAGGACCACCACCTGGTCCATCTCCAGCAACGCCTCCGGCACGTGGGGCTCGTCCGCGTAGACGTCCAGCCCGGCGCCGGCGATGGTGCCGTCCGCCAGGGCGGCCACCAGGGCGGACTCGTCCACGACGGTCCCTCGGGCGATGTTGACCAGGTGACCCTGGGGGCCGAGGGCCCTGAGCTCGGCCGCACCCACCAGACCCGCGCTCTCCGGCCCGCCGGACGCCGCCACGATCAGCACGTCCACCGCCTCGGCGAGTTCACGGACGGAGGGCTGGTAGGTGTATCCCGACCCTGGACGCTCGCGCCGGTTGTGGTAGTGGATGGCACAGCCGAAGGCCTCCAGCCGATGGGCGATCGCGGCACCGATGCGGCCCAGGCCGAGGATGCCCACGGTGCGGCCGGTGGCCCGGGTGGTCAGCGGGAAGCCCTCGCCGGCCGCCCAGCGACCGGAGCGCACGAAGCGGTCCGAGGCCGAGACCCTCCGCAGGGTGTCCAGGTACAGGGCCACGGCGGTGTCCGCCACGCAGTCGTTCAACACCTCCGGTGTGTTGCTGACCGGAATGCCCCGTTCCGCGGCCTGGCCGACGTCGGTGGAGTCGTAGCCCACGCCGAAGCTGACGATGCCCTCCAGCGCGGGGAGGCGGCGCATCAGTTCCGTGTCCACGCCGATGCGTCCGGAACACACCGCGACCCGGATCTCCTCACCGTGGTCCTCCAGGAAGGTCTCCCGCTCACCCGGGTCTTCGGGAAGGACCAGGGCGCCGAACTCCGCGTCGAGGGCCGCGGCCACGGTGGGGTTCACGGGCCCGACGCGCAGGACGTGCTGGGCCGTTCCGGAGGGCGCCCCGGTGGCGGGGGCGGGGGAGGTGTCAGTGGTCATGCGATGACCCTAGGAATGACGCCTCGTCCGCGTCCAACACGTAGAACGCATGGATCAATACCTCGAAGGCATTGACGTCGTGGAATCCGCAGAATTCCGCGGCGGAACGACCGCGCTCGGGCGCTGACGCGGGAATGCCGTGCAGTCCGAACGGTCTGGGGCCGAAGATCGGGTGATGCAGATCCTTGACTCGCCGTGACGACCATCACAGTCTTGTCCCTATCGCGATTGAGCCGTCTACATCCGTAGACAGGGACACGACCGCCGGGACAGCGTCCCGCAGGCCGGCAGCTCGCACCCATTCCGACCACCGTTTCAAAGGAAGATCGACATGCGTGATCACCAGACTGTGACACCCCGCGCCGGCCGCCGGCTGCCGCTGGCCGCCCTGGCCGTCGCCATGGGCACCGGACTCGTCCTCACCGGCTGCGGTGTGGCCAACTCGGAGAACGCTGCCGGCGGGGCCGAGGCGGGCAGCACCCCGGAGACCCTGCGCGTCGTGCTCCAGCAGGAGCCGCCGACGCTGGAGCCGTGCGAGGCGAACCTGACCAGCACCGGTGTCGTGGACCGCTCCACGATCACCGAACCCCTCGTGGAGCGCAATCCCACCACGGGCGAGCTCGAGCCCAAGCTGGCCACCGAGTGGTCCTCCGAAGACGACACCACCTGGACCTTCACCCTCCGCGACGGCGTCACCTTCCACGACGGTTCGGACTTCACCGCCGAGGACGCCGCCCACACCATCGAACGTGCCGTGAACTCGGACCTCGGCTGCAACGTCGAGGGTTACGTCTTCGGTGATGAGGACCTCACGGTCGAGGTCGTGGACGACACCACCCTGACGGTCACCGCCGCGCAGGCAGACCCGATCCTGCCGCTGCGCCTGTCCTTCCTCGAGATCGTCCCGTCCGAGACCTCGGACACCGAGAAGGTCCGCGAGCCGATCGGCACCGGTCCCTACCGGCTCGACGCCTGGAACGCGGGGCAGAGCATCGACGTCTCGGCCTATGACGGGTACTGGGGAGAGGCCCCGGCCTTCCCGAAGGCGCAGTACCAGTGGCGCGAGGAGTCCTCCGTCCGCGCCGCCATGATCACCTCGGGCGAGGCGGAGATCGCCACCGGCCTGAGCCCCGAGGACAGCATCGGCGAGCTGGGCGTCGCCTACCCGAACAACGAGACGGTGGCCCTGCGCATGCACGCGGAGTCGGCGCCGTTCGACGACATCCGTGTCCGCCAGGCCGTCAACTACGCGATCGACAAGGAGGGCATCGTCGCCAGCCTCTACGGGGGACGGGACCAGGTCGCGGCGCAGCTCGTGCCCGAGGGCGTGGTGGGCCACAACGAGCAGCTCGAGGGCTGGCCCTACGACCCGGAGAAGGCCAAGCAGCTGGTCGAGGAGGCCAAGGCCGACGGGGTGGACACCTCCGCCCCGATCAGCCTGATCGTCCGGTCCGCCCAGTTCCCGAAGATCGAGGAGCTGGGCCAGGTCCTGCAGGAGCAGCTCACCCAGGCCGGACTGAACGTCAAGCTCAAGATGATGGAGACCAGCCAGCACCTCACCTACCAGGTGCGGCCGTTCGTCGAGGACGAGGGGGCCATCCTGCACATGACGCAGCACGGCAACCAGGCCGGTGACGCGGCCTTCACCGTCGAGCAGTACATGCTCTCCGACGGTGCACAGAGCGCCTTCGGCACGGAGGAGTTCGACCAGATGATCACCGAGGCCGGCCAGCAGAGCGGCGAGGCCCGCGCCCAGGCCTATGCGGACGTCTTCGAGTACCAGAACGAGCAGGTCGTCCAGTTCGCGCACCTCACCCACCAGACCGGGATGCTCGGCATCGCGGACACGGTGGGCTACGAGCCCAACTCCTCCTCGGGGGACGAGCTCCGCCTGGCCGAGGTCACGCCGGCCGGCTGACCACAGGCACCACCCCGACCACCCGCCGCCGGGGCCGGCCGCATCACCGGCCCCGGCGGCACACCCCAGACGGACCAACCTTTTCCTCGGGATCCTTGGGAGGACCCATGCTGACGTACCTGCGCAAGCGCATCATCTCCAGTGCGCTGCCCCTCGTCGTGGTCGTGGTGGGCGTCTTCGCCCTGGCCCGGATGACGGGCAACCCGGCAGCGCTCTACCTGCCCCTGAACGCCACCGAGCAGATGCGGGAGGACTTCGTCACCCGCAACGGACTGGACCAGCCGCTCTGGGTCCAGATGGGGGAGTACTTCGGCGGCGTCCTCCGCCTGGACTTCGGGACCTCGCTGAGGACGGGGGAGTCCGCCGCCGAGATGGCGCTGCGGGCCTTCCCGGCCACCCTCCAGCTCGCGGCGACCACCATGGTCATCGCGATCGCACTCGCCGTCATCGTCGGCAGCTGGGCGGCCCTGAGGCCCAACGGGGTGGTGGACCGCATCGCGAGCTTCATCTCCATGGCCGCCGCATCCATCCCCGACTTCTGGCTGGCGATCGTCGGGATCTGGATCTTCGCGATCACCCTCGGCTGGCTGCCCACCTCGGGCGTCGTCGGCGCCGAGGCCTGGGTGCTGCCGATCGCCACGCTGGCCCTGCGCCCCTTCGGCGCCCTGGTCCAGGTGATCCGCGGGGCCATGGTCTCGGCCCTGTCGGAGCCGTACATCAAGCTGGCCCGGTCCAAGGGCGCCTCCCAGACCCGGGTGGTGACCCGGCACGCCCTGCGCAACGCGGCGGCCCCGGCCCTGACCGTCGCCGGTGACCTGGCCGTCGGCCTGGTCAACGGCGCGGTCGTGGTGGAGACGATCTTCGGCTGGCCCGGCATCGGCAAGCTCATGATCGACTCGATCCTGCAGCGCGACTTCGCCGTGCTGCAGGCCTGCGTGCTGCTGACCGCCATCGCGATCTTCATCCTCAACATCCTCATCGACCTGGCCTACGCCCTGCTCGACCCCCGGGTCCGCCCGGCCGGCGCCTCCGGCCGTCCGAAGACGGCCGGCGGAGGTTCCGGGACCGGCGGCCGGGCCACCGGCACCGACCAGGACCCGACGCCGGCGCTCGCCGGCACCCCGGCCGCCGTCGTCTCCCGCGAGGCCGAGCAGGCGGCCCCACCCACCACCCCGTCCGCACCCCAGCCCGCCACACGGGCCTAGGAGGACCCCATGAGCACCACAGCTGAGACCCCCCGGCACACCGGGTCCTCACCCGCCCCGGCGCCGGAAGCGGAATCGTCACGACACGGCAAGCCGAGCATGTTCCGCATGCTCCTGAGGGACCCCTTCGCCACGGCGGGCGCCGTCATCCTGCTCCTCGTCGGCGCGACGGCGGTCTTCGGGCCCCTGCTCGTCGGCGACCTCGCCACGAAGCAGGACCTGATGTTCGCCAACGAGGCCCCCTTCAACCCGGCCAACGGCTGGGAGTACATCCTCGGATCCGACTCGCTGGGCCGGTCCATGCTGGCCCGCCTCGTGGTCGCCACCCGCACCACGCTCCTCGTGGCCCTGCCCGCCGTGCTGGTCGCCATGGTCATCGGTTCCCTGTGGGGCGTCTGGGCGGGGTACCACCGCGGTGCCCGCGAGAACGTGTCCATGCGCATCGCGGACGTCATCATGTCCTTCCCGTCCCTGCTGCTGGCCGTGGTCGTGCTGTACGTCTTCAACCCCTCGATCGCCAACATCGTGCTGATCCTGGCGATCACCCGGATCCCGATCTACCTGCGTACCGCCCGCGCCGAGTCGGCCGAGCTGCAGAGCCGGACCTTCGTGGACGCCGCCCGGACCTTCGGCTCCCGGCCGAACGCGATCATCCGCCGGCACGTGGCCCCGATCATCGCGCCGACGATCCTCACGCTGGCCACCCTCGAGTTCTGCTACGTGATGCTGGCCGAGTCCTCCCTGAGCTTCCTGGGCATCGGCATCCAGCCGCCGGACGTGTCCTGGGGCCTCATGGTCGCCCAGGGCCGTCAGTACCTGCAGACGGCCTGGTGGCTGTCCATCCTGCCGGGCCTGGCCATCGTCATCACGGCCATCGCCGCCAACATGCTGGCGGCCTGGCTGCGAATCGCCACCGATCCGGCCCAGCGCTGGCGCCTGACCCTGCCGGGCCGGAAGAGGTTCATCCACCGCCTGCCCGTCCGGAAGATGGCCGCCGCGGCCGCCGCCACCGACGCCTCCTCCGCCCGGACCACTCGGGCAGACACCGAGCCGACGCCCCTCCAGGAGAAGCAGTGAGCACCATGACCTCCGCACCCACCACGACCCGGGTCGACCCGGGCACCACGGTCCTCGAGGTCTCCGGCCTGAACGTGGACATCCGGACCCCTGCCGGCACCGTCCGCGCCGTCAGCGAGGTCGGTTTCACCGCCTCGGCCGGACAGACCCTCGCCCTGCTGGGCGAGTCCGGCTGCGGCAAGTCGATGACCGCCAAGGCCGTGGCCGGCCAGCTGGACGCTGTCGCCCACGTGGAGGGCGGGGCCGTGATGCTCAACGGCGAGGACCTCACGAGGATCAGCGCCAGGAGACGCCGGGCCATCTCCGGCGTGGACCTGGGCATCGTCTTCCAGGACGCCCTGACCGCGCTGAACCCCGTCTACACCGTCGGCACCCAGCTCGGCGAGGCCTTCCGCATCCATCGGGGCCTGAGCGCCCGGGCGGCCCGCGTGGAGGCCATCGAGCTGATGCGCCGCGTGGGGATCCCGGAACCGGAGTCCCGCGTGGACGCCTACCCGCACCAGTTCTCGGGCGGCATGCGCCAGCGCATCCTCATCGCCATGGCCGTGGCGCTGGGACCGAGCCTGCTGATCGCCGATGAGCCCACCACCGCCCTCGACGTCACCGTGCAGGCACAGATCATGGAGCTGTTGCGCCGGCTGCGGGCCGAGGAGAACATGGCCGTCGTCCTCATCACCCACGACCTCGCCGTGGTGGCCGAGGAGGCGGACACGGTGTGCGTCATGTACGCCGGGACCGTGGTGGAACAGGGGCCGGTGGACCGGGTCTTCGCGACCCCCACCCACCCGTACACCAAGGGCCTGCTGGACTCCGTGCCGACCGGTTCGGAACGGGGCGGGGACCTGAACTCGATCCCGGGCAGCCCGCCCGAGCTCAAGGACATCCCGCCCGGATGCGTCTACCAGGACCGGTGCCCGTTGGCCCGCGCACTGTGCCGGGCCCAGCGCCCGGACCTGCGCGAGACCACGCCCGGCCAGTTCGCCGCGTGCCACTTCTCCGAGGAACTCCTCGCGGCGCACGCCCCTGCCGTCACCCCCACGGACACCACCGCCACGGAGGCCCGATCATGACCGCGACCCTGACCCACGATGCCCCGGCCCCCGCCGGCGGTGCCGCACTCGAGGTCCAGAACCTCACCAAGACCTTCCAGGTCCAGCGCAGTGCCTCCGGCAACGACCGCCTCACGGCCCTGGACGGTGTCAGCCTCACGATCGGCCGCGGGGAGACGCTGGGGCTGGTGGGGGAGTCCGGGTGCGGCAAGTCCACCCTGGCCCGGACGCTGATGCTGCTGGAGATCCCGGACTCCGGGTCCGTCACCTTCGAGGGACGGGACCCGTTCTCGCTGCGCGGCAAGGACCTGATGTCCTGGCGCCGCCGCGTGCAGATGGTGTTCCAGGATCCCTTCGCCTCCCTGAACGCGCGGATGACGGCCGGGGAGATCATCTCCGAGCCCTGGGCCACCCACCGTGGCCTGTACAGGACCTCCCGGGAGCGGGATGCCCGGCTGCGGGAGCTGCTGCAGCTGGTGGGGTTGCGTCCCTCCGACATGAAGAAGTCACCCCAGGAGTTCTCCGGCGGCCAGCGCCAGCGCATCGGCATCGCCCGGGCGCTGGCGCTGAACCCGGACCTCATCATCCTCGATGAGCCGGTCTCGGCCCTGGACCTCTCCGTCCAGGCCCAGGTGCTGAACCTGCTCAACGAACTGCAGCAGAAGCTCGGTGTCAGCTACCTGTTCATCTCGCACGACCTCTCCGTGGTCCGGCACGTCACCGACCGCGTGGCCGTGATGTACCTGGGCCGCATCATCGAGACCGGCACCACCGAGGACGTCTTCGACCGCCCGCTGCATCCCTACACGGCAGCGCTGATGTCCGCCTCGCCCAAGCTGGACCCGGCGGCCCGGCCCGAGGAGCGGATCGTCCTGCGCGGCGAGCTGCCGTCCCCGCTGGACCCGCCCTCGGGCTGCCGGTTCCGCACCCGTTGCTGGAAGGCCCAGGACATCTGCGCCGCAGAACGTCCCGCCGCTCGGACCGGCGCGGAGGCCGGACGCACGACGACGGCCCTGCCAACGCCCGGGGTCCGCCGCACCGCACCGGAGGGGATGCAGGACGTCGCCCACCAGGCTGAATGCCACTTCCCGATGGTGGAACCGGTGCGGGAGGGCGGAGCCGGGACGCCCGCCGCTACGGTGGGCTAGGTGGACCCAGGCGCCTTCGGACTCATCGCAGCGGTCGTCTTCATCGGTTCGGCACTCCAGGGCTCGATCGGCTTCGGCGCGGGCATGGTGGCCGCCCCGGTGATCGCCCTCGTGGAGCCGGGGCTGCTGCCGTCGATCGTGGTGATGTTCGCGTGCCTGCTGGCCCTCATGGTCACTCTCCGCGAGCGGGCGAACCTGGACCTCGGCGGGGCGGGGTGGGCGCTCGCGGGACGGCTCCCGGGCAGCGCGATCGGCGCCCTCATGGTCGTGGCCCTGCCCGTGGCGGCGCTGTCCTGGGTGGTGGCCGTCTCCGTGGTCGCCGGGGTCGGGTCGGCGTTCCTGGGCTGGCGGCCGGCGCCCACGCGCACGGCCCTCGTCACCGCCGGGGCGCTGTCCGGGATCATGGGCACCTCGACCTCGATCGGCGGGGCACCCATGGCCATTGTCTGGCAGGGCCAGGAACCGGCGCGGTTGCGGGGGACCATGAGCGCGTTCTTCCTCGTCGGCTCCATCGTCTCCGTGGTGCTGCTGGTCCTCGTCGGTGCCGTCACGTGGCACTCCGTGCAGGTCTTCGCCTGGCTCATCCCCGTGGTGGCGGCCGGGTTCCTGCTGTCCCGACGTCTCAACCGGTGGCTGGACGCCGAGCGCCTGAGGCTGGCCGGCCTGCTCCTGGCGAGCCTCGGGGCGCTCCTGCTGGTGGTGCGTCTGCTGCTGGGTGTGTAGAAGTCCGGCCTGCCTAGCGTGTGCGCGGTCCAGACCTCACCACACCGAGCCGCGGTGTCCCCGCGGCAAAGCGCTCCACGTTGGCGGCGATGTCCCGGGCTCGGCCCGCGAAGGTCGACTCCGCATGCCCGGAGCAGTGCGGGGTGAGGACCACGTTGTCCAGCGCGGTGAAGTCGTGCTCGGCCGGGGGCGTCCGGCCCGGTGACGGTGGCCCCCACCACACGTCGAGCGCGGCCCCGCCGATCGCCGTGGGGGTCCCGGCCGGCGCCGTGAGCGCCGCGTGCAGCGCCGCCTGGTCCACCACGGGTCCCCGGGCGACGTTCACCAGCACGGCGTCCGGTTTCATGGCCGTCAGTTCCGCCGCCCCGATCATTCCCTGGGTGGCCGGGGACAGGGGAACGGACACCACCACGACGTCGGCCTCGGCCAGCAGGCGGGGCAGTTCGCCGGTCCCGCCGACCCACCGCGGGCACACCCCCTCCGGCAGCGGGGCGTCCGGGGTGCCGCGCACGGCCAGCGTGGCCATGCCCCAGGACTCGGCCAGGCGGAGGGTCTCCGCGCCGATGCCGCCCAGGCCCACCGCGCCGAGCACCAGCGTGTCGAGGGTGCGGAACGCCGGGACGGTCGGGTCGGTGGCCAGGGTCCGCCAGGTCCCGGCGCGCAGGCTGCGGTCCCGGACCAGCAGCCGGCGTTCCAGGGCCATGACGGACATCAGCACGTGTTCGGCGATCGCCCGCTCGTGGTGGGCGGTGGTGGTCACCTCCGTGCCGGCCGGGAGCGCGTCCACGGCCACCCGGTCCAGGCCCGCGCCGGTGACCTGGACGAGACGTGCCCCCACCCCGGCCGCCGTCTCCGCGGACAACCGGGAACACACCAGCACGTCACAGTCCGCGGCCGCCTGGCGCTGGGTGTCCTCGTCGGCCTCCGTGAGGAACATCCAGTGGTGACGGGGAGCGCCTGAGGTGAGCACGCCGGACCACCGGGCAATGATCGGGTCGGTCACGAGCACGGACAGCCGGCCGGCCGGCGTCGGGCCAGGGCGGGCCATGTTCACCACCGGGCCGGGGAGGGGTCGAAGTCCGGCTGGAACCGGCGCATGTACCCGGTGTCATCCCGTTCCGTCAGGCCCGCGCGCAGGTACTGCTCGTGCAACCGGGCCAGGGCGTCCTCGTCCAGCTCGACGCCGAGCCCCGGGCCGGTGGGGACCGCCACGGAGCCGTCCCGGATGGCGAGCACGCCGGGGACCACGACGTCCTCGGAGGGATCCTTCCAGGGGATGTGCGTGTCACAGGCGTAGTCCACGTTCGGGGTGGCCGCGGCCAGGTGGACCATGGCCGCGAGACTGATCCCGAGATGGGAGTTCGAGTGCATGGACAGCCCCCAGCCGAAGGTCTCCGCCACGCCGCCCAGCATCTGGGACCGGCGCAACCCACCCCAGAAGTGGTGATCCGACAGCACGACGTCCACGGCACCCGCCGCGACGGCCGGCGGGATGTCCGCGAAGCCGACCACGCACATGTTGGTGGCCAGGGGTGTGCCCGTGCGGCGCCGGACGGTGGCCATGCCGTCGATCCCCGGCGTCGGGTCCTCGAGGTATTCCAGGATCCCGCCCAGGCGTTCGGCCACGGCCACGGACGTCTCCACGGTCCACGCGCCGTTGGGGTCGATGCGCAACGGCAGGTCCGGGAACTCGGCGCGCAGCGCCTCGATGGCCTCACACTCCGCGTCGGGGTGGAAGACACCGGCCTTGAGCTTGAGGGCGGTGAAACCATGGGCGTCCACCAGGGCGCGGGCCTGGGCCACCACGCCGGCGGGGTCCAGGGCCTCACCGAAGGCGTCCGGTCCGGCCCCGGGGTGGCCGGCCCACTTGTAGAACAGGTAACCGCTGAAGGCGACGGAATCCCGCAGGGCGCCCCCGAGGAGACTGCTGACGGGCAGGCCGAGGACCTTGCCCTGGAGGTCGAGCGAGGCCACGTCGAAGGGGGAGAGGACCCGGTCCGCGGTGGCCGAGCCGGTGACCATCCCGCTCATGCCGTGACCGCCCGTCGTCGTGTCCCGGGCGAGGGCCCGGGTGATCCGGCGGCGCAGGTCGTTGGTGTTGAAGGCGTCGGCACCGACGACCGCCTCGGCGCCCAGGCGGAGCCGGGCCAGGTGGGCGGCGTCCCCGTAGGTCTCCCCGAGCCCGGTGACGCCGGCATCCGTGTGGACCTGGACGATCGCCCGCAGGGCAAAGGGCTCGTGCACGCCCACCGTGTTCAGCAACGGGGGGTCCGCGAAGGCCACCGGCGTGATGGTGGCCCCGGTGATCGTCGGGCCGGCGGTGGCCGGGCCGGTGGTCACCGGGCCGGTCCCGGCGCGGCCGGAGGGGGTGAGTCGAGGGCTCGCGGGGCTGGAGGTCTGTGCGTTCACGCCTTCAACGTAGGGCCGGGGATCGATGCGCGTCCAAGCTAATATGTGCACACAATCATCCAAGGAGTGGATCGATGTTCTCCCTCATCCAGCTGGAGTCCTTCGTGGCGGTGGCCGAGGAATTGCACTTCGGCGCGGCGGCCACCCGGCTGAACATGACCCAGCCGCCCCTGAGCCGGCAGATCCAGTTGCTGGAGAGGGAGCTGGACGCCCAGCTGTTCCTCCGCAGCAGCCGGAAGGTGGAGCTCACGCCGGCCGGGCAGGCGTTGCTGCCGAGTGCCCGCCAGATCCTGGACCTCTGCACCAAGACCCAGCTGGACGTCCGCCGCGTCTCCACCGGGGACGTCGGCTCGATCGTCATCGGCTACACCGCGATCGCCGGCCAGTCCGTCCTGCCGTGGCTGCTGCGGCTGGCCCGTGAACACCTGCCGGGGGTCTCCCTGGTGCTGCGGGAGGCGGTCTCGGCCGACCAGCTGGAGGCGCTCTCCCGCGGAGCGGTGGACCTCGGCCTGCTGCGCCCCATCGTCTCCCGCGCGGGGGTCCGCACCGAGCTGGTCTTCAAGGACCACCTGGTGGCCGCACTTCCGCAGGGTCATGCGCTGGCCACCGGTGAGGGTGTGCGCCTGAAGGACCTCGAGGGGGAGCCGCTGATGATGTACTCCACCTCGGAGGCCCGCTACTTCTACGACCTCGTCATGCGCCTGTACGACAGTGCCGGCGTCACCCCGACCGTCACCCAGCTGGCCAGCCAGGTCCCGGCGCTGCTGGCCTTCGCGGCCGCGGGCCTGGGCATCACGCTCGTCCCGGCCTCGGCCATGGACTTCGCCCCTCCGGGCGTCGTGGCCGAGGAGATCACCGGTCACGCCGGACTCCTCGAGCTCAACCGGGCGGACCTGCACCTGGCCTGGAACGAGAACGGGGACAACACCGCCGCGAGCCGGTTGCGCCGGGTCATCCTGGAGCACGTCTCGCCGCAGGGGGTCCTTGAGGGCGACGCCGGCCCGGCGGGCACCGGCTGAGCCGTCCCGTCCGTGCGTGGGAACCCCGCAGTGGCACTTGTTCTACAAGTTGGTGACTTGTACGATGAGATGACCTGCTGACCGGGACGCGCCCCTGTATCCCACGCCGAGGAAGAGACCCCCATGACCGCATCTGCCTACACGCCGGACGCCATCCGCCACGTCACGCTCTCCACCGTCCGGTTGCCCCTGGCGACGCCGATCTCTGACGCCAAGGTCTTCACCGGGCGGCAGAAGCCCATGACCGAGGTGGCCTTCCTCTTCGCGGAGATCGTCACCGAGCAGGGCCACGAGGGCCTCGGCTTCTCCTACTCCAAGCGCGCGGGCGGGCCGGCCCAGTACGCCCACGCCCGCGAGGTCGCCGAGACCATGATCGGCGAGGACCCCAACGACATCGCCCGGCTGTACACCAAGCTGCTGTGGGCCGGTGCCTCCGTCGGGCGCTCCGGGGTCGCCACCCAGGCACTGGCCGCGATCGACATCGCCCTGTACGACCTCAAGGCCAAGCGAGCCGGACTGCCGTTGGCGAAGTTCCTCGGTGCCCACCGGGACTCCGTGCGGACCTACAACACCTCCGGCGGCTTCCTCAACGCCTCGATCCAGGAGGTCAAGGAACGGGCCTCCCAGTCCATCGAGGAGGGCATCGGCGGCATCAAGATCAAGGTCGGCCTGCCGGACTCCGCGGAGGACCTGCGCCGGGTGGCCGCCGTGCGCGAGCACATCGGCCCGGACGTGCCGCTCATGGTGGACGCCAACCAGCAGTGGGACCGTGCCACCGCCCTGCGGATGGGGCGCCGCCTGGAGGAGTTCGACCTGGTCTGGATCGAGGAGCCGCTCGACGCCTACGACGTGCAGGGCCACGCCGACCTCGCGGCCGCGCTGGACACCCCGATCGCCACCGGGGAGATGCTCGCCTCCGTGGCCGAGCACGAACGCCTCATCGCGGCACGGGCCTGCGACATCATCCAGCCGGACGCCCCGCGCGTCGGCGGCATCACCCAGTTCCAGCGGCTCGCGACCCTGGCCGACCAGGCCGGACTCGACCTCGCCCCGCACTTCGCGATGGAGATCCACCTCCACCTGGCGGCCACGTATCCGCGCGAGCCGTGGGTGGAGCACTTCGACTGGCTCGACCCGCTCTTCAACGAGCGCCTCGAGACCAAGGACGGGCGCATGCTCCTGCCGCAGCGCCCCGGGCTCGGCGTGACCGTCAGCGACCGGGCCCGGGCCTGGACCCTCGAGACCGCGGAGTTCGGCCGCGCCTGAATGACCGGGGCACATACCTCCGGGCCGGCCGCACGGCCGGCCCGGAGGTATGTGCCTGCCAGAATGTGTCCATGAATCCCACAGCGCCCCGTGCCGGCACCTCGCGCACCGAGGTCCTCGTGGACCACCTGCGCCGGCGCATCGTCAGCGGCGAGCTGGCCGTCGGCCACAAGTTGCCCAGCGAGAACCAGCTGGTGGCCGAGCACGGAGTCAGCCGCACGGTGGTCCGCGAGGCCATGACGCGGTTGCAGGCCGAGGGCCTGGTCCACACCCGGCGCGGCAGCGGCAGCTTCGTGCTCACCCCGCCGTCAGGTGCCGGCGTGGGGGCGCAGGTGCCCCACGAGGTTCCGGCCTCGACCCTCGCCGAGCGCCTGGACCTCATCGACTACCGGGTGGCCATCGAGTCCGAGGCCGCGGCGCTGGCCGCCGCGCGCCGCAGCGGCGAGTCCGCAGACGCCGTGACCCGAGCGGAGCGGGCCTTCGCCGAGCGGGCCCGCGCAGGGATTCCCGCCCAGCCGGCAGAGCTGCTCGCCCTCGACTTCGCCTTCCACCGCTCGGTCGCCGAGGCCTCGGGCAACCCCCTGCTGCTGCAGGCCCTGGACGTCCTCGGGCCGGCCATGATCGCCATGCCACGCGCCCGCCTGGACCAGTCCGGTGAGGAGGCCGGTGCCGGCCGGCGCTCCGCCGTGGTGGCGGCCGAACACGCAGCCGTCGCGGCCGCCGTCGCTGCCGGGGACGCCCTGGGTGCCGCCGCCGCCATGCGCGGCCACCTGCGCAACTCGGCCCGCCGGTTCCTGGCGGAATCGACGGGCCGGTCCACGGACTGAGCCGGTACGGTCAGGCGGAGTCCTCCTTCACCGCCAGCACGGGCCGGTCGGCCTGGAGCAGGATCCGCTGGGCGTGCGATCCCATGATGAACTTGCCGACCTGGGTGCGCCGTCGCAGTCCGATGACGATCAGGTCCACATCGTGTTCCTGGGCCAGGTCGAGGATGGCGTCGGTCAGGTCGTCCCGGTGGGTGGGACGAAGCACCGTGGCGTTCACTCCGGCGTCCTGTGCGGCGTCGGCGACGCGCTCGATGTCAGCGTCGGAGGCCACCGACGGATCCGCCAGCACTCCCTCCCGCTGGGAATTGACGATCAGCAGCTCCACGTCCCGGAGGGTGGCCTCCTGGATGGCGGCGGCCATGGCCGCTTCGCCCACGGGGGTGGGGACGTATCCGACCAGGATGCTCATGCGTTCTCCTTCGTGTGGGTATCGGACGGGGTGCCGGACGCGGCATGGGGCGCAGGTCCGCTCCGCAGGGCCTCGTCCACCACGGCATGGTGCGTGCGGCGGTCGAGGAGGGACTTGATCAGGGGGAAGACGGCCACGGCCACGAACAGGATCACCAGGGTGGCCGAGATCGGGCGGCCCATCATGCCCAGCAGGTTGCCGTCCAGCACGAGCAGGGAGCGGCGCAGACTGGACTCGAGCAGGGCGCCGAGGACGAAGGCCAGCACCAGGGGCCCGGGCTCGAACCCGAACTTCTTCATGAGGTAGCCGACCGCGCCGAAGACGACCACGAGCAGCACGTCGAACATGGAGTTCCGGATCGTGTAGGCGCCCAGCAGGGTGATCAGGGCCGTGATGGGCGCCAGGATGGCGGCGCGCACGCGCAGGATCCGCACGAAGACGCCGATCAGGGGGATGGCCATGATCAGCAGCAGGATGTTGCCGATGTACATGGAGTTCACCACGCCCCAGAACAGGTCCGGGTGGGCGTTGATGAGCTCGGGTCCGGGCGTGACGCCCTGGATGAGCAGGGCGCCGAAGATGATGGCCATGGTGGCGTTGGCGGGGATGCCGAGCGTCAGCAGGGGGATGAAGGAGCTCGTGGCGGCCGCGTTGTTGGCGGTCTCCGGGCCGGCGACGCCCTCGACGGCACCCTTGCCGAACCGCGAGGGGTCCTTGGCGACCTTCTTCTCCACCGCATAACCGGCCAGGGACGCGATGGTCGCGCCGCCGCCGGGCAGGATGCCGAGGAAGAAGCCGAGCACCGATCCGCGCCCGATGGCCGGGGCGGAGGTCCTCAGGTCCTGGCGCGAGGGCCACACGTTCTTGACGGAGGTGGGGGCCTTGGCGGCCCGGTGGCGCTCCTCCAGGTTGTACAGGATCTCTCCGACGCCGAACAGGCCCATGGCGACGGGGACGAAGTCGATCCCGTCCGCCAGGGAGAGATTGCCGAAGGTGAAGCGCTCCGCGCCGGTGAAGGCGTCCCGGCCGACCGTGGCCAGGAGCAGTCCGACCGCGGCGGCGATGAGGGCCTTGACCTTCGGGCCGTTGCTGATGGTGGCCACCAGCAGGATGCCCAGCAGGGCCAGGGCTGCGTACTCCGGGGGGCCGAAGTCCAGGGCGAAGCCGGCCACGAGCGGCGCCAGGAACGTCAGGCCGATGATGGCCACGGTGCCGCCGACGAAGGAGCCGATGGCGGCGATGCCCAGCGCCGTGCCGGCCTTGCCCTGCTTGGCCAACTGGTAGCCGTCGAAGACGGTCACCACCGCGCTGGCCTCGCCGGGCAGCCGCAGCAGCACGGAGGTGATGGTGCCGCCGTACTGGGCGCCGTAGAAGATGCCGGCCAGCATGATGATGGCGGTGACCGGTTCGACACCGTAGGTCAGCGGCAGCAGGATGGCGATCGTGGCTGCGGGGCCGAGGCCGGGCAGCACGCCGATGAGCATGCCGATGGTGACGCCGAGCAGGCAGTAGAGCAGGTTGGTGGGTTCGAGGACGACGCCGAAGCCGTCCAGGACTGGTTGGAGGAATTCCACGGGGGTGGTCCTTCGCGGTTCGTCGGGGTCAGATCAGGTGGGGGATGGAGGTCCCCAGTGCCGCGATGAAGATGGCGTAGAACGCCGCGACGATGAGCAGGGAGTAGACGATGGTCGACCGCCAGCCCTCACCGCCCAGGAACCTCATCCACACGAGGCACAGCAACAGTGCCGGGATCTCGAAACCGATGAGGGGGATCAGCACCACCATGGCGACGAGGGTCAGGAAGCCGATGAGGGTGATCCACGAGTACCGCGTGAACTTCTCGCCCCCCTGGCCTCCGTGACGGCCGATCACGGCCTGGGCCAGCGCCAGCACCGTGACCAGCACGCTCACGGCGAGCGGCCAGGTCCCCGGGCCGGGCGAGGACGCGGTCCCGATGCCGAGCCCCACCGCGAGGACGATGCCGCCGATGCCGAGGGCCAGGACCACCAGGCTGGCCGCCAGGTTGGCGACCGGGCCGGCCTGCGGTGGGGCCTCGGCCTCCCACTGGGCGACCAGTTCCTCCGGTGTCTGCGCCTCGACCGGGTCGAGGGGGTCGGTGGTCTCGACGGGGCCGTCCAGGTGCTCGCGGGCGGGAAGGGGCATGGGCTCGATCCGATCAGTTGCCGTGGCCAGGGGAATCAGTTCCCGGTCAGGGAGATGTCGTGCTCCTCGACGAGCTCGGCGTAGCGGTCCCGCAGCGAGTTCCACTCCTCGGTGACCTCTTCGCCCGAGATCTCGTGCGGGGTCAGCAGGTTGTCCTGGTTGAAGGACTGGTAGGCCTCGGTGGCCAGGGCGGCGTCCGCGGATTCCGCCAGGCGGGTCTTGACCTCCTCGGGCAGTCCCTTCGGCGCGGCGAGTGCGCGGTACTGGGAAACCGGGATGTCGTACCCGGCCTCGGTGGCGGTCGGGGTGTCCGGCAGGAACTCGTTGCGCTCGGCCGAGAAGGTCATGATCGGGGTGACGGTGCCGGCGTCGATCTGCGGCTTGGCCTCGCCGAGCTGGATCGTCGCCACCTGGACCTGGTCGCCCATGACGGCGGTGAGTGCGGGGGAGCCCGAGTCGAAGGGAACCTCCGTGCCGTCGATGCCGGCCTCGGCGAAGAGGACGGCCTGGGCCAGCTGAGAACCGGTGCCCACGCCGGTGGTGCCGTAGGTCAGGTTCCCGGCGGCCTGGATGTCCTCGAGGTTCTCGAAGCCGGACTTCGCGGAGGCCACGAGCACGTAGTCGTCCTGGGACAGGCCCTTGATGACGTCGAGGTCGTCCAGGGTGACCGCCTCGTCCTCGGAGACCGCGAGCGGGGTGATCGTGATCAGGGAGGCGTTCAGCAGCACGAGCTCGTAGCCGTCCGCCGCCTTGCCGGACACCTCCTTGGTGGCCACCGCCCCGTTGGCCCCGGGCTGGTTCACCACGGTGACCGGCTGGTCGAGGTCCTCGGACATGCCCTCACCGACGGCGCGGGCGATCAGGTCGGTGGAACCACCCGGCGCCTGGCCCACGGTGATGTTGACGGGGCCGCTGGGGAAATCGGCTGCGTCGGCGGTGCCGCCGCCCACGTTGCCGCCGCAAGCGGTCACGGAGAGCAGCGCGGCGGCGGATGCCACGGAGAGGACTGTGCGGCGAGTGGTGAAGAACGTCATGGCCGTTCGCTCCTAGAGGTTCGGTATGTCGATGCCGTGGATCTTTGCCGGTCCGGTGGGGACTCCGGACGACCACGGGACGCGGTGTGAAGTGGCTCACGAACCGGTTGCTCCAGGAGCCTATGAAGTCCGTAGGATGCATGTCCAAGCCCCATCCTGCATGTTGTGATACTCGAAAGGCATCATGTTTACGCTCGACCAGATCCGGTGTTTCGTGTCAGTGGCAGAGGAGCTGCACTTCGGCCGGGCGGCGGAGCGCCTGCAGATGACCCAGCCGCCCCTGAGCCGGCAGATCCAGAAGCTGGAGCGCTCCCTGCAGGTCACCCTCCTGAACCGGGACCACCGCAACGTGGAGCTCACCGCCGCGGGCCGGGCCTTCCTGGCCGAGTCCCGGGAACTGCTGGCCGCCGCGGACCGGGCTCCGGCCGCGGCCCGCTCCATCGCGTCCGGCCAGGAGGGCGTCGTCCGCATCGGCTTCACGGCCGCCGCCGGGTTCGGCGTGCTGGGAGAGGTCCTGACCGCGATCTCGGAGGCCCTGCCGAGGATCACGCTCGAGCTGTCCGAACTGGTCAGCCGGCAGCAGGCCGCCGCGCTCCTGGAGGGGTCCCTGGACCTCGGGCTGGCCCGGCCCCCCTTCGATGCCGAGACCTTCGAGTCGCACCTGCTGCTGGCCGAGGACCTCGTCCTGGCCGTTCCCTCCGGTCACCCGCTGGCGGAGGTCCGGGGCGGCATCGGCGAACAGGACCTCCGGGGCATCCCGCTGATCATGCACTCGCCCCTGACGGCGCGTTACTTCTACGACCTGATCGTGCGACTGTTCCCCGTCGACCACGGGCAGGTCGTCCACACCGTGGGGCAGATCACCACGATGGTGGCCCTGGTGCGGGCCGGGCGGGGAGTGGCCTTCGTGCCCGCCAGCGCCAGGCTGCTGGGGGTCGACGGCGTCCAGTACCTCGACCTCAGCGAACGGGCGCGGGGGACCGTCCAGCTCCACCTCATCTGGAACCAGCGCAACGCCAACCCGGCCATGCAGCGGGTGCTGGAACTCCTGGACGCCGGAGGCGAGTGGTGATGCCGCCAAGGTATTGAAGGATACAAACTCGGGCTTGGACAGGAATGATGAGGCGTTCCTACGGTGGTCAGTGAACGGCCAGGTTGCCGTCCAGACCCCAGCACGGACGCTCCGCGCTGCCGACCAGGAGGATGCTCTTCGTGGCCCACTACACCCCGCTTGAACTCGCCGCCCGCCTGAAGGACGGCCTGCTGTCCTTCCCCGTCACGCCCTTCGCCCAGGACCTGTCCGTGGACGAGGCCGCCCTGCGTGAGCACGTGGCCTGGCAGTCCGGTCACGACGTCGCGGGCCTGTTCGCCGCCGGCGGCACCGGGGAGGGCTTCTCCCTGACGAACGAGGAGCACGCCCAGGTGGTGCGCGCCGCCGTCGAGTCCTCCCGCCCCGAGGTGCCGGTGCTCGGCTCCGCGGGAGGGTCCACCCGGCAGGCCATCGCCCAGGCCCGGTCCTCCGAGGAGGCCGGCGCCGAGGGGATCCTCCTGCTGCCGCCCTACCTGACCGAATGCGACCAGCAGGGCCTGCTGGAGCACGCCTCCGCCGTCATCGGCTCCACCCGGACGGCCGTCATCGTCTACAACCGCGCCAACGCCATCTACTCGGCCGAGACCGTCGCCGAGCTGGCCCGCCGCCACGAGAACTTCATCGGCTTCAAGGACGCCATCGGCGACATCGAGCACCTGTCCAAGGTCTATGCCCGCAACGGCGACCGGATGTTCTACCTCGGCGGCCTGCCGACCGCCGAGACCTACGCCCTGCCGCTGCTGCAGCTGGGCATGAGCACCTACTCCTCGGCGATGTTCAACTTCGTCCCCGAGTTCGCCCTCGAGTTCTACGCGGACGTGCGCCGCCAGGACCGGGAGGCCGTCACCGAGAAGCTCAACCGCTTCGTGCTTCCCTACCTGGACATCCGCGACCGCGGCAAGGGCTTCGGCGTCTCCATCGTCAAGGCCGGGCTGCAGGCCATCGGCCGCCAGGCCGGAATCGTCCGTCCTCCGCTGCACGACCTCTCCGAGCAGGACCGCAGCGACCTGTCCGCCCTGATCGAGAGGGCCGGGGTGCGCCCGGCCTCCCCGGCACCGGTGGCCTGAACCCCTCCTGACCGACCCGAAGGAGCAACCATGACCTTGACCCAGACCGCACTGACCGGCCACTCGATCGTCGCCGGCGCATCGCTGCCGGGGAACGGCGGCACCGCCCACGGCCACGACCCGGCCACCAATGAGCGGCTCGAGCCGGCGTACTCGCTCATCGACAACGAGCAGCTGGCCCGCGCCACCGCCGCCGCCGAGGAGGCCTTCGCCTCCTTCAGCACCCTCGACCCGGGGACCCACGCGGACTTCCTCGACCGGATCGCCGAGAACATCGAGGCCGTCCGGGACGAGCTCGTGGCCCGCGCCATGGCCGAGACCGGGCTGCCCGAGGCCCGGTTGAGGGGGGAGACCGGCCGCACCACCGGCCAGCTCCGGCTCTTCGCCCGCGTCGTCCGCCAGGGCGACCACCACGGGGTCCGCATCGATCCGGCCCAGCCGGACCGCACGCCCGTGCCGCGTGCGGACATCCGCCAGCGCAAGGTCCCCCTGGGGCCGGTGGGCGTCTTCGGCGCCAGCAACTTCCCGCTGGCGTTCTCCACCGCCGGGGGTGACACCGCCTCGGCCCTGGCCGCGGGCTGCCCCGTGGTCTTCAAGGCCCACAACGCCCACCCCGGCACCGGGGAGATCGTCGGCCGGGCCATCACCGAGGCCGTGCGGGACCTCGGGCTGCACCCGGGGGTCTTCTCCCTCATCTACGGGCCGGGCTCCTCGGTGGGCCAGGCGCTCGCCGCGGACCCGCGGATCAAGGCCATCGGCTTCACCGGTTCCCGCGCCGGTGGCACCGCGCTGATGGCCACCGCCGCCGCCCGTCCGGAGCCGATCCCGGTGTACGCCGAGATGAGCTCGATCAACCCGGTCTACTTCTTCGCCGGGGCGCTCGCCGGCAGCCAGCAGGACCTGGACTCGTTGGCCGCCGCCTTCGTGACCTCCCTGACCGGATCCTCCGGCCAGTTGTGCACCGCTCCGGGGCTCGTCTTCGTCCCCGCCGGCGAGGACGGCGACCGCTTCAGTGCCGCGGTGTCCCGCGCCGTGGCCGAGAAGGACGGACAGACCATGCTCACCGCCGGGATCGCGAAGTCCTGGACCGACGGCGTCGCGCACCTCTCTGCCCAGCAGGGCGTGGCCGCGGTGGGCCAGGGCCGGGACGGGGCCACCGAGAACGCCCCGGCCCCGGTGGTCTACGGCACCGACGTGGACACCTTCCGGTCCAACGAGGTGCTCCACGAGGAGATCTTCGGGGCGGCCTCCCTGTTCATCCGCTACTCCTCCCTGGACGAACTGGTCGCGGCCACCCGCGCGCTGGAGGGCCAGCTGACGGCCACCCTGCACCTGACCGAGGCCGACCACGCCGCGGCGGCTCCGCTCATCCCGGAACTGGAGCGCAAGGTCGGACGCATCCTCGTCAACGGCTGGCCCACCGGCGTCGAGGTCGGGCACGCCATGGTCCACGGCGGCCCGTTCCCGGCCACCTCGGACTCGCGCACGACGTCGGTCGGCACCCTGGCGATCGAGCGTTTCCTCCGTCCGGTGGCGTACCAGGACCTTCCCGAGGCGCTGCTGCCGGCGCCGGTGCGCGACGCCAACCCGTGGCACCTGAACCGCCGGGTCGACGGCGAGATCACGCTCGAGACCGGTGGTGAGCGATGACCGGCCAGCCCACGATCGCCGGCGTCGAGGTCGTGCCCGTGGCGGGGCACGACTCGATGCTGCTGAACCTCTCCGGGGCCCACGGGCCGTTCTTCACCCGCAACATCGTCATCATCACCGACTCCGAGGGCCGCACGGGCCTGGGTGAGGTGCCCGGCGGGGAGAGGATCCGCGGCACGGTCGAGGAGGCGGGGCTCCGGATCACCGGCCAGCCGGTGGCCCGGTACCGCAGCCTGCTGCGGGGGATCGCCACGGCCTTCGCCGACCGGGACGCCGGCGGGCGCGGTCTGCAGACCTTCGACCTGCGCACCACCGTCCACGCCGTCACCGCGATCGAGTCGGCGCTGCTGGACCTGCACGGACAGTTCCTCGGCGTGCCCGTGGCCGAACTGCTGGGCGACGGCCAGCAGCGGGAGTCCGTGCCGATGCTGGGCTACCTGTTCTACATCGGCGATCCGGACGGCACCGACCTGCCCTACCTGCGGGAACCGCACGGTGCGGACGACTGGGAGCGGATCCGCCGGGAGGAGGCCATGACCCCGGACGCCGTGGTGCGCCTGGCCGAGGCGGCCCAGGCCCGTTACGGGTTCCAGGACTTCAAGCTCAAGGGCGGCGTCCAGTCCGGCGACCTCGAGGTGGACGCGGTGACGGCCCTCAAGGAACGCTTCCCGGACGCGCGCATCACGCTGGACCCCAATGGCGGCTGGCTGCTCCAGGACGCGATCCGGCTCGGCCGGCGCATGCAGGGCGTCGTGGCCTATGCCGAGGACCCCTGCGGTGCCGAGGGCGGGTTCTCCGGCCGCGAGGTGATGGCCGAGTTCCGCCGCGCCACGGGCCTGCAGACCGCCACCAACATGATCGCCACCGACTGGCGGCAGATGGCCCACGCCATCCGCACCAATGCCGTGGACATCCCGCTGGCCGACCCGCACTTCTGGACCATGGCCGGGTCCGTCCGCGTGGCGCAGTTGTGCCACGAGTTCGGCCTGACCTGGGGGTCGCACTCGAACAACCACTTCGACATCTCCCTGGCCATGTTCACCCACGTCGGCGCCGCCGCACCGGGGGAGATCACCGCCCTGGACACCCACTGGATCTGGCAGGACGGCCAGGGTCTCACCACCGATCCGCTGCGGATCTCCGACGGTGAGGTCCGCGTGCCGGACGCGCCGGGCCTGGGCATCGAACTGGACCGCGAACGCCTGGCCGAGGCGCACCGGCTGTACCTCGAGCACGGCCTGGGCGCCCGTGACGACGCCGTGTCCATGCAGTACCTGATCCCGGGGTGGGAGTTCGACGCCAAGCGACCCTGCCTCGTCCGCTAGCGCGGACCGGGAACCCGCCGCCCGTGGAAGGAGTGCTCCTCGGCTTCAGCATCGTCCTGGTCATCACCGGGATCGGGCTGCTGGCCGCCGCGCTGCTTCCACGGGCCACCACGGCTCTCATCCAGCAGGGCCTCACCCCGGCCATCTACTACGTCACCAACCCGCTGCTCATGGTGGTGCTGGTGGCGGAGATCGACCTCGGGGCGTTGGTGGGCGTCTATGCCCCCGTCGCCCTCGTCACGGCGGTCGTCGCCGGTGGCTGCTACGCGCTCGGCAGCAGACTGGTGCTCCGGCGCACCGCCGGCCAGACCGCCGTCGGCGCCATGGCCTCGTCCTACGTCAACGCCGGGAACATCGGCCTGCCCATCGCGATCTACGCGGTGGGCGGTTCCGCGCCCGCCGTGTCCGTGCTGGTGACCCAGCTGCTGCTCATCGCCCCGGTCTACCTCACCGTCTTCGGCTGGTGCTCCCGACAGGCCGGATCCTCCCAGCCCCGCCTGGGGAGGACGGTGCTGAGATCCGTGGCCAACCCGGTCACCGTCGCCACCGCCGCCGGTGCCGTCCTGGCACTCGTGGACTGGGTCCCTCCCGAGGTCATCTGGACACCGATGGACATGCTCGGCCGGGCCTCCATCCCCCTGCTGCTGTTCGTGTTCGGCCTCTCGCTGGCCTCACAGCGTCCGTTCCGGGACCGGGTGCTGGTCCCGGACATCGCGTGGGGGTCCTTCGTCAAGCTGATCCTGATGCCGGTCGCGGCCTGGCTCCTGGGTCACCACGCCTGGGGGCTGCAGGGCATGGAACTGTTCGGCGTCGTGGCCATGGCCGCGCTGCCGACCGCCCAGAACGTCTTCCTGTTCTCCAGCCAGTTCAGGCTGCCCAACCTGCTGGTGCGGGACATCGTCTTCACCTCCGCGGTGCTGTCCCTGCCGGTGATCCTGGCGGTGGCGCTCCTGCTGGGGCCCTGAACGCCCCGTCGGGGCACGCGGGCCTGGCCCCCTCGGTGGTCCCCGGCGCCGGCTGACTCGACGGACGGTGCGGTCCGCGGCGGGTCCGAGGTCTGCACTAGGCTGGAAAGCGTGACTCAGCAGATCGAGATCGGCCGCGGCAAGCGGGGACGTCAGGCATTCGCACTGGATGACATCGCGGTGGTGCCCACGCGGCGCACCAGGGACCCCGAGGACGTCTCCATCGGGTGGCAGATCGACGCGTTCACCTTCGAGATGCCGGTCATCGGCGCCCCCATGGACTCCGTGATGAGCCCGGACACCGCGATCGCCCTGGGCAAGCTCGGCGGCATGGGCGTGCTGAACCTCGAGGGGCTGTGGACCCGGTACGAGGACCCCACCCCGGTGATCGAGGAGATCGCCGCGTTCGAGCCGACCAACTACTCGCCGTCCAACACCCGGCGCCTGCAGGAGATCTACTCCCAGCCCATCCAGCCCGAGCTCATCACCGAGCGGCTGGCCCAGATCCGTGAGGCCGGTGTGGTGGTGGCCGGGTCCCTGACCCCGCAGCACACCCAGGAGTACTACGAGACCGTGCTGGCCGCCGGCGTGGACATGTTCGTCATCCGCGGCACCACGGTGTCCGCCGAGCACGTCTCCCAGAACCGCGAGCCGTTGGACCTGAAGAAGTTCATCTACGAGCTCGACGTCCCCGTGATCGTGGGCGGCGCGGCCGGGTACACCCCGGCCCTGCACCTGATGCGCACCGGTGCCGCCGGCGTGCTCGTCGGCTTCGGCGGCGGCGCCTCCTCCACCACCCGGCGGGCCATGGGCATCCGGGTGCCGATGGCCACCGCGATCTCGGACATCGCCGAGGCACGGCGGGACTACATGGACGAGTCCGGCGGCCGCTACGTGCACGTGATCGCCGACGGCGGCGTGGGCACCTCCGGGGACATCGTCAAGGCCCTGGCCGTGGGCGCCGACGCCGTGATGCTCGGCGCCGCCCTGGCCCGCGCCACCGAGGCCCCCGGCCGCGGCTGGCACTGGGGCGGGGAGGCCGCCCATGCGGACATGCCCCGCGGGGACCGCACCGAGGTCGGCACCGTCGGCACCCTGCAGGAGGTGCTCTGGGGCCCGAGCCACCATACCAACGGCACCTCCAACCTGATGGGTGCCCTGAAGCGCGCCATGGCCACCTCCGGCTACTCGGACGTCAAGGAGTTCCAGAAGGTCGAGGTCCTCGTGGCCCCGACCCGCGAGATCTGAGCCAGCATGCCGAGGACGGTGGAGCCGGCAGGGGCCCTGGGGCCGAAGTCCCGGTCGCGGGCGCTCTCCGTCCTGGCGGCCACCACTCCCGAGCACCCGCTGGACGTGCTCGTCATCGGCGGGGGAGTGGTCGGCGCCGGCACCGCGGTGGACGCGGCCACCCGGGGGCTGTCCACCGGTCTGGTCGAGGCCACCGACTACGCCTGGGGCACCTCCTCACGCTCCTCGAAGCTGGTGCACGGCGGGCTGCGCTACCTCGAGATGCTGGACTTCCCCCTCGTCCACGAGGCCCTGCGCGAGCGGGGCCGGCTGGTCGAGGACATCGCCCCGCACCTGGTCCGGCCCGTGCCCTTCCTCTACCCCCTGGCCAAGGCCTGGGAACGGCCCTACGTGGGGGCCGGCCTCGCGCTCTATGACGGCATGGCCGCCGGGCGGACCGGACACCTGCCGGTCCACCGGCACCTGGGCCGTGCGGCCGTGTCCCGGATCGCGCCCGGGCTGCGGCCCGAGAGCCACGCCGGGGCGATCCGCTACTACGACGCCCAGGTGGACGACGCCAGGCTGGTGATCGAGCTGGTGCGCACCGCCGCCACGCACGGCGCCCACTGCGCCTCCCGCGTCCAGGTGACGGCCTACCTCGGCGTCGGAACCGGCACCGGCACCGGACCCTCGGCCGGCGGCGTCCCCGGCATCACCGGGGTCGAGGTCCTGGACCGGGAGACGGGCCAGCGCCACACCGTCCACGCCCGCCGCGTCATCACCGCCACCGGCGTCTGGACCGGGCAGATCCCCGTGCGCGGCCCGGACGGCACCGAGCACCCCCTCACCGAGGGCATGCCGCGGGTCACCGCCGCCAAGGGCATCCACCTGGTGGTGCCCAGGGACCGGTTCACGTCCACCTCCGGGCTGATCCTGCGCACGGAGAGATCGGTGCTGTTCGTCATCCCCTGGGACCGGCACTGGATCATCGGCACCACGGACACGCCCTGGGACCTCGGCCCGGACCAGCCGGCGGCCACGAGCCAGGACATCGACTACCTGCTGGACACGGCCAACGCGGTGCTGGCCGAGCCGCTGAGCCGGGCCGACGTCGTCGGGGTCTTCGCCGGGCTGCGGCCCCTGGTGACGCCGGCCGGGGAGGCCGAGCCGATCGGGGAGCCCCCGGCCGAGGAATCCGGGACGGCGACCACGAAGATCTCCCGCGAGCACGTGGTGGCCACCCCGCTGCCCGGGCTGACCGTGGTGGCCGGCGGCAAGCTCACCACCTACCGCACCATGGCCGCCGACGCCGTGGACACCGCCGTCGCCACCCCCGGGGCGCCGGGCACCGGGCCGCTGACCGGACAGGACGTCACCGGCTCGGGGCAGGGCGTCCCCGAGTCCTGCACCGCCGGCCTGCCGCTGCTGGGGGCCCAGGGCTGGGTGCCCACGTGGAACCGGCGGACGCTGCTGGCCACGGACTCCGGGCTGCACCCCGCCGTGGTGGAGTCGCTGCTGCACCGCTACGGTTCGGGCGCGCCGGAGGTGATCGCGCTGGCCGTGGCGGATCCGGAGCTGGCCGCCGAGCTGCCGGGGCTGCCCGGCCACCTCGTCGCCGAGGTGGTGCACGCGGTCACGCACGAGGGCGCTCGCTCGGTCCAGGACGTGCTGGCCCGGCGGATCCGGGCGGTGTTCGAGGTGGACGACGGCGGTGCCGCCGCCGCCGGCCCGGTCGCCACGCTGGCGGCCCCGCTGCTCGGCTGGGACGCCGAGCGGGCCACCGCCGAGGCCGACCGCTACCGGCACTGGGTCCGGGCCCAGCTGGCCACGCAGGACGCGGCCACGGACGAGGCGGCCCACGCGCTGCTGGTCGAGGCGGCCCGCGGCTCCGTGCGCGACCCGGGCCGGGGCGGGCTGCCGAGCACCTCGAGTTCTACGGAGGGTAGAGAAACCGCGTAGTCTTGACGGGTGCTGAAGACCGCCCTGAGACCCATCTGGATCGCCGGACTGATCCTGGCGCTCGTGGTGTCCGGTGTCTTCGTGCTCCTCGGCAAGTGGCAGATGGACAACGCCGCCTCCGCGCCGCCGCCGCTGACGCAGACCGAGACGCCCGTGCCCCTGACCGCGCACTTCCGGCCCGGTGCCGCCATGTTCGGCACGGAGGCCGACCAGGTGGTGACCATGACCGGCCGGTTCGTCCCCGGCACGGACGTGTTCGTGCACCCGCGGCTGCTGGGCGAGCGTGAGGGCTACTGGGCCGTCACCGCCTTCGCCGTGGACGGCGCCCCGGCCGGCGAGGTCATCCCCGTGGTGCGCGGCTGGACCGAGGACCCCGCTCGGACGGACCCCGCTCCCGAGGGGCAGCTGTCCGTCAAGGGACGCCTGCTGCCCGCCGAGGGACCGCAGCCGCAGGGGATGGAACGGACCGGGCACGGCTACGTGCTGGCCAACCTGTCCTCGGCCGAGCTGATCAACCTGTGGGACATGCCCTCCTACGCCGGGTTCGTGGTGGCCTCCGACGTGCTCGCCGGCGGCTCCGGCGACGACCCCGCCGAGCCTGGTGCCGGTGCGGACGCCGACGGCCGGGAGGTCGGCGCGAGGGCGGCCGGCGGCGAGCTGGAACCCGTGACCGTGGGGCCGCAGCCGCAGGAGACCACCTACAACTGGATGAACATCTTCTACGCCATCGAGTGGGTGGTGTTCGCCGGTTTCGCGCTGTACCTGTGGTGGCGCTTCCTCCGCGACGACGTGAACCGCGAACGCGAGGAGGAGGCACTCGACCGCCGGTGGGCCGAGGAATGGCGCGCCCGCGAGCTCGAGCGCCGCCGTGCCGAGGCCCGCGAGGCCAAGCGCCGGGCCACCGAGGAGTACGAGCGCTTCCACGGGGTCTCAGCCTCCCCGACGCAATCCCCGCCATCCCCGCAATCCCAGGAGAAGCCGTGACCAGACCGGACCAGAAGCCCCCGGTGGACCCGAACACCCTGCCCGACCCCGAGGACATCACCGAGGCGGACCTGCCGGCGCCGCCGCCGCGTCCGGGCCGGGAGGCCCCACGCCGCTTCGCCGGCACGCACCAGCAGATCCGCTCCGCCCTGACCATGTACAAGGTCTGCGCGTGGATCACGGGCATCATGCTGCTGCTGCTCGTGGTCGAGATGATCTTCAAGTACGGCTTCGGCACGGAGCTCTACGCCGGCGGCACCACGATCGACGGCAGCCCCAACTCGCTCTCGTTCCAGCCCGAGGACTCCGTCACCGGCGGATTCAACATCTCGATCGCCGTGCTGATCGCCCACGGCTGGCTGTACGTGGTCTACCTCGTGGCCGCCTTCCGGCTGTGGTCGCTCATGCGCTGGCACGGGATGCGGCTGCTGCTGATCGCCGGTGGCGGCGTGGTGCCGTTCCTGTCCTTCATCGTGGAGCGGCGGGTGCACCGGGAGACCCTCGAGGAGCTCGCCGCCCATCCCGAGGCCGTCCGACGGTACTGACCTGACACCGCTGCGCCCCGGGGCCCACACCGGGCCCGAGCCAGCGCATGCACGACGCCCGGCGGGGAGCTCCCCGCCGGGCGTCGTGCATACAGGGCGCCGGCCCCGGGGACCCGGGCCGGTCGGACGGGACTATCCGAGGGCCCTCGCGGGGGCGGGG
>NZ_DAOMPX010000028.1:0-39890 GCF_035445025.1 Citricoccus sp.
AACGGCATGCTCTACTGCACCGACTGCGAGGGCTGAGCGGCCCCGCTCACCCCGCAGCGGCATTCCGCGGCAGCCCCGAGGCACGCGACAGGCCGGCCAGGTCCTCCTGGCCGGCCTGAGTTGTCCGCGGGCACCGGTCGTCAGCGCGCGGCGTCGTCCGCGTCCCGCGCCATGGTCCCGCCGAGGACGGCCACGAGGCGCTCCGGGTTCCGGGTGCTCGTCAGCCAGTAGGGGGTCCGGTCCCTCTCGTCCGTGATCTGGATGCGCACGACGGGGTCGATCCAGCCGCGGATGCACATGAACGCCAGTCCGTGCAGGGCCGGACCTCGCTGGTGGGTCGCGTCGTCCCCGCGGTAACCGGTGACCTCACCGACGTAGGCGCGCTCGATCCCCGCCCGGCCGACCTGCAGGGTCGTGCCGGTCACCACGATCCGCGGGGTCGACGCCCGCAGCAGGATGGCGATGACGATGAAGACGGCGACGGCGGCCGCCAGGCCGATCTCCAGCCCGATCGGGACGAACACCAGGATCGACAGCGCGGAGATCATCACCGCGATGAGCCAGATCCACACGGACGGGCGCAGTCGCTCCTCGTAGAGAACGGAGGAGTCGGCGGGGCGCGCGCCGGAGTCGGCCGGGGATGCGGAGGAGGATTCGTGCATGCCTCCAAGAATCCCACGTTTGGGGCGCGGAACCGTAAATTCCCCGGTCGGGTACAGTGGCGCCCGTGAATCAGCCAGCCGAGACCACGCACCCGCCTGCCCTCGACCGTCCGGTGGTGGCCCTGACGATGCTCGACGACGGCATCGAGCCCCCCTCCTACGCGATGCCCGGGGACGCCGGGGCGGACCTGCGCACCACGCAGGACGTGGAGCTGGCCCCGGGCGCCCGCGCCCTCGTGCCGACCGGGGTCGCGCTGGCGCTGCCGGAGGGCTTCGTGGGCCTGGTCCATCCGCGGTCCGGGCTCGCGGCCCGCCACGGCCTCAGCCTGGTCAACTCCCCGGGGACCATCGACGCGGGCTATCGCGGCGAGATCAAGGTGCCCCTGCTGAACACGGACCGTGCGGAGACGATCCGGTTGCGCCGTGGAGACCGGATCGCGCAGCTGGTCATCCAGCGCGTGGCCCAGGCTCAGTTCGTGGCGGTCGATGAACTTCCCGCCTCCCACCGGGGCGCGGCCGGGTTCGGGTCCACCGGCGGCTTCTGAGACCGCCGGTCAGGACCGTTCGCCGGTCCACCGCGACTGACCTAAGCTGGACAGGCCGCGTCCACGGGGTTGCCCGCTGGGCGCCGGGCCATGAGAGACGCGTGACGGAAGAGAGGCAGGCAGGGCGATGATCTTCGGCCGGAACCGGAACGTCAAGATCGAGACGGTGACCCTTCCGGAGGGACTCCAGGACGACCGGGGCCGGGAGCCGGGCGATTCCTCCCCGAGCGGTCCCTTCGACGTCTCCGAACGGCCCGCGCTGGACGGGTACATCGACCTCGGGTCGCTGCGCGTGCCCGTCGTGAAGGACCTGAAGGTCCGCCTGGACGTCGAGGAGTCCACGAGGCGGATCATCGGCGCCACCCTCACCCTCGGCCAGTCCTCCCTGCAGGCCCAGGCCTTCGCGGCGCCACGCTCCGGCGGGATCTGGGACGAGATCCGGGCCGAGATCGTCCAGTCGGTCACGGCCACGGAGAACTCCCAGGTGGGGGAGCGGCAGGGACCGTTCGGCACCGAGGTGCTGGCCCGGATCCCCGCGGCGATGCCCGACGGCAGTCCGGGATGGCGCGTCGCCCGGTTCGTCGGCGTGGACGGTCCCCGCTGGTTCCTGCGCGGCGTGATCGGCGGAGAGGCCGCCTTCAAGGAGGACTCGGCCGGCCCCATCGACGAGGTGTTCTCCCGGCTCGTGGTGCAGCGGGGGGACGATCCGCACCCGCCGCGGGAACTGCTGCCCCTGACGCCGCCGGAGAACCTCCGGCCGGTCCGCCGCGCCCAGCCGGACCCCGGGGGCCAGCCGGCTCCGGCCCAGCGGCCGCCGGAACGCGGCCCGGAGATCACGGAGGTCCGTTGATCGGTGGCACCGGAGCCGGGCCGTCCCATGGCACCGTGGTGCGCCGGGACGGCATGGTCGACAACGTCCGGCGTCCCGGCCGCGGCGCCCCGGCCCGTTTCGCCGCCGACCTCGTGACCCAGCCCGCCGGCCCCGGACAGGTGTCCGGGACCGGTGAACGGATCCGGCTCGTCTGGATCGGGCAGCGGTCCGTCCCCGGGATCGAACCCGGCCGGTGGCTGCACGTCGAGGGCTTCCGGGCAGACCATGACGGCGTGCCCACCGTCTTCAACCCGCGCTACGAACTGCTGGCAGGTGCGCACCATGACTGATCCCCGACACCCGGACACCCCTGAGGAGGACGGCCGCCCGGCGGACCCGGTGGACGCGGCGCTGCGCCGGGTCGGCTCGATGGCCGCGACCACCGAGGACGGATCCCTGGACGTCCTGGCGACCATCGGCGGATGGAGGGGGCTGCTCGAGTCCGTGGTCCCCTCGGCGGTGTTCCTGGTGGCCTTCATCACCACCCAGCACCTCTGGGGTGCCGGCATCGCCGCCGTGGCCGTCGCCGCGGTCTTCAGCGTCGTCCGGCTCGCCCAGCGCCAGAGCCCGGTGCAGGCACTGGCCGGCCTCGCGGCCGTCGCCCTGTGCGTGGTGGTGGCCCTGAACACCGGGGAGGCCCGGGACTACTACCTCTGGGGCTTCCTCACCAATGCGGTCTACATCCTGGTGCTGACGGTGTCCGTACTGGTGCGCTGGCCGCTGCTCGGACTGGTCTTCGGCATCATCCGCGGCGAGGGCGTGGCCTGGCAGAAGGACCCACGACGCCGACGGCGCTACGCCCTGGCGACCTGGTTCCTGGTCACGGCCCTGGCCCTGCGACTGCTCGTTCAGGTGCCCCTGTACGCGGCCGAGCTGCTGACGGCGCTCGGCACGGCCCGGCTGGTGATGGGCCTGCCCCTGTATGCGCTCGCACTGTGGCTGGGCTGGCTGGTCTCCGCCCCGGCCGGCCGCTCACCGGCCGACGAGGACCGGCTGGAGCACCCGGGTCAGGGACCCTCGGCGCCGGCCTGATCGCGGGCGGCCCCGCGGCGGGGACGTCGGGCGGCCCGCGCCTGGCGCTCCTGTTCGGGGACCAGCAGGTCCCGCAGCCGGGCCTCCGACTCCTCGGTGGCGAGGAAGAACAGCTCGTCGGCCACCTCCAGCACGTCGTCGTCGCTCGGGGTGATGGGCCGGGTGTCCCGGATGATCGTCACCACGGAGACGTCCGCGGGCCAGGAGACCGAACCCAGCCGGCGCCCCTGCATCCAGTGACCGGCCGGGACGGTGAACTCCACCAGCGTGGTACGGCCCGAGCGCAGGGTCAGCAACCGCACCAGGTCCCCGGTCTCCACGGCCTCCTCGACCAGCGCGGTCATGATGCGGGGCGTGGACACCGCGACGTCGACGCCCCAGGACTCGTCGAAGAGCCAGTCG
Organism: Citricoccus sp.; assembly: GCF_035445025.1. NCBI lineage: Bacteria > Bacillati > Actinomycetota > Actinomycetes > Micrococcales > Micrococcaceae > Citricoccus > Citricoccus sp. Next base: position 3,513 of record NZ_DAOMPX010000028.1, read on the forward strand.
TTCTTGGGATTGTTCACCCGTGCCACGGTCCGGCCGACGCCGAACTCCGACTTGGCCAGCAGGGACACCACGAGGTTCGACTTGTCGTCACCGGTGGCGGCCACCAGGACGTCCGCCGTCTCCAGGTGGGCCTCCTTCAGCACGGCCAGTTCGCAGGCGTCACCCATCAGCCACTTCACCCCGCGCAGGCCCGAGCGGGTCACCACCTCCGGCTTCTGGTCCACCAGGAGCACCTCGTGCCCGTTCGCCAGCAGCTCGCGGCCGATGGACGACCCGACGGCGCCGGCACCGGCGATCACCACCTTCATGACCGCTCCCCGTCCTGGTCGTCCTGGACGTCCGGACCGGCCTCGAGGCCCGGCCCCGCGGCCAGGACCCGTTCGGCCTCGTCCTGTCCCGCGACGTCCATCACGGCGTGCAGGATGTCGCCCTGCTGGTAGAGGGTCTCGGGCCCCGGGACGATGCCCTCCCCGAATCGCGTGACGAAGGCGATCCGCACCCGCGCCCTCGACTCCAGCTCCGTCAGGGGCCGGCCGATCCAGGCCGGGGAGACATGGACCTCGGCCATGACGATGCGCCCGGAGGAATCGCGGAAGTCACCGGCCAGGTCGGTGTCCGGCAGGATGCGCCGCAGCACCTGGTCGGTGGACCAGCGCACGGCGGCCACGGTGGGGATGCCCAGTCGCTGGTAGATCTCGGCCCGGCCGGGATCGTAGATCCGGGCGACCACGTGCTCCACGCCGAAGGTCTCCCGGGCCACCCGGGCGGCGATGATGTTCGAGTTGTCCCCCGAGGACACGGCCGCGAAGGCGTAGGCGTCCTGGACCCGGGCCCGGGTCAGGGCGTCCCGGTCGAAGCCGACGCCGGTCACCCGCTGTCCGCCGAAGTGACGCCCGAGACGACGGAAGGCGTGCTCGTCCTGGTCCACGACGGCCACCGAGTGGCCCGCCCGCTCCAGGGTCAGGGCCAGGGAGGACCCCACGCGGCCACACCCCATGATCACGTAGTGGGCCATCCGGCCTCCCTCCTGCGTCAGGACGCCGCCCGAGCGACGGCGAGTCCAGTGTGCCACGCGGCCTCACCCCGGGGTGACCGGATGTACGGTTGAGCCGTGCCCAGGATCCTCGAGCCGGTCCGCCGACTGCTGGTCGGCAGGCCCTACGACACCGAGCGGCAGCGCAGCCGGCCCCTGGGGCGTGCCGTGGCGCTGCCGGTGTTCTCCGCCAACGCCCTGTCCTCCGTGGCCTACGCCCCGGACGAGATCCTGCTGACCCTCGCCCTGGGCGGCACGGCGGCCCTGGCCATGGGCCCGGACATCGGCCTGGTGGTGGTGGCCGTGATGCTGCTGATCGTGCTGTCCTACCGTGTGTCCATCAGCGCCTATCCGCGGGGCGGGGACTACGCCATCACCCGCGCCAACCTCGGCCCCTGGGCCGGGGTCACGGTCGGGGCGGCCATGATGATGGACCTGGTGTTCACGGTGGCCGTCTCGGTGGCGGCCATGGCGCACTACCTGGCGGCCGTGTTCCCGGTGCTGACCGGAGCCGAGCTGTGGGTGGCCGTGGTCGGCGTCGTGGTCCTGGCCCTGGCCAACATCCGCGGAGCCGGCCGGGGCCGGCTGCTCCCCGCCGTGCTGGTCTACCTGTTCCTGACCCTGCTGTTCGGGATGCTGGTGAGCGGGCTCGTCCAGGACCTCACCGGCACCCTCGGCGCGGCCCGGTCCGCGGACGTGGAACCCGTCCCGGACCCGGCGTTCGCCCAGGGGCTGGGCGGACTGGCCGTGGCGGTGCTGGCGGTGCGCGCCTTCTCGTCCGGTTCAGCGCTCGCCACGGGCGTGGAGGTCCCGGCCGCCAACGTGGACGCCATGGCACAGCCGCGGATCCGGACCGCGCGGTTCGTCATGCTGGCCATGGGCCTGCTCGCCGGCGCCTCCACCCTCGGGGTGATGTACCTGGCCGACCGCACGGACGTGGTCTTCGTCCTGGATCCCGCCACCCTGCGCACCGCCGGCGGGGGAGAGGTCCCGGCAGACTACGTCCAGAACCCGGTGCTCGCCCAGCTCGCCAACGCGGTGTTCGGGCAGGGCGGGCTCCTGTCCGGTGCCCTGGTGCTGCTGGTCGCCGTGCTGCTGCTGCTCGCCGGGCACTCGGCGTTCAAGTCCTTCCCGGAGCTGACCTCCCGGCTCGCCCGGGACGCCTACCTGCCCCGTCAGCTGCTCACCCGCGGGGACCGGCTCGGCTACACCAACGGGATCGTCCTGCTCACCCTGGCCGCGCTGGTCCTGGTGGTGGCCTTCCGGGCCCAGACGGCCCTGCTGGTCCAGCTGTACGTGATCGGCGTCTTCCTGTCCTTCACCGTCAGCCAGCTGGGGATGGTGCGGCACTGGACCCGCCAGCTCGCCCACACCCCGGGCGGCCGGCCGCGCCAGACGGTCCGGCTCCGGCGGGCGGTGAACCTGGTCGGTCTCGCCGTGACGGCACTGGTCGCCGTGGTGGTCCTGGTCACCCGGTTCACCTACGGTGCCTGGGTGGCCCTGCTGGCCATCGCCGTCATGGTCTCCGTGATGGCCCGCATCCGGGCCCACTACGACGCCGTCGCCGCGGAACTGGACCTCACGCCCGCGGAGGACGCCCGCGCGCTGCCCTCCCGCGTGCACGCCCTGGTGCTGGTGATGAGCGTGCAGCGCCCCACGCTGCGCGCCCTGGCCTACGCCCGCGCGTCGCGGCCGTCCAGCCTCGAGGCCGTGGTGGTGGACCTGGACAAGGCCGCCACCCGGAGGCTGCTGGCCGAATGGGACCGGTTGCAGCTGCCCGTCCCGGTCACCGTGCTGGCCTCCCCGTACCGGGAGATGGCCGAGCCGCTGATCCGCCACCTCCGCACGCTGCGCCGCAGTTCCCCGAGGGACCTGGTGGTGGTCTACATCCCCGAGTACGTCGTGGCCCGCGGCTGGCAGTCCCTGCTGCACAACCGCACCACACAGCGCATCAAGGAGCGGTTGCACCGGGAGCCCGGGGTGATGGTCGCATCCGTCCCGTGGCAGCTTTCCCGCAGGCAGGGGCCGGGTGCGGATACGCGACCGCTACCTGAATCCGAGGCGATCCCGCCGGGGACTGGACCCGGCCCAGTAGAGTCTTCGGTGAAGGACAGTGCGTCGAGGGTCGGCGAGACCGGCCCCCTCGACGCGGGTGCCCACGACCGCTGAGAGGACGTCGAGGATGACCAGTACCCGGGACACCAGCAGGTTCGACGGAGCCCTACGGCCCGTGGACGACGATTCCGGAGCCTATGACGTGCCCCAGCTGCTCGAACTCGAGGCCGGCCCCATGGCGCACGGCGGCCATTGCGTGGCCCGGTACGACGGCCGGGTGGTCTTCGTCCGCCACGCGATTCCCGGAGAGGTGGTCCGGGCCCTCGTCACCGAGGCGGGGGAGGGCGCCCGGTTCTGGCGTGCAGACGCCGTCGAGGTCCTGCAGGGCTCCGAGTTCCGCCGCACCCACCAGTGGAAGCTCGCGGACTCGCTGCGGGCCCATGCCGCCGGGCGACTGCCGGTGGGCGGGGCCGAATTCGGGCACATCGTGCTTCCGCACCAGCGCCGGCTCAAGGCACAGGTCTTCCGGGACACGGTGGCCAGGATCGCGGGCATCCAGCTCGACGTCCACGTCACCGGTGCCCCGGGGGACGACCCCTCGGGACTGCACTGGCGCACCCGCAATTCCTTCGCCGTGACCCCCACCGGCCGGCTCGCCATGCACGCCCACCGCTCCACCGTCCTGGTCCCGGTGCGGAACATGCCGCTGGGCGTGCCGGGACTGGACGCCCTGAAGCTGTGGGAACTGGACCTCACGGGCATCGAACGCGTGGAGGTCGCCACCCCCGCGGACGGCCAGCCCTCGCTCGTGGTGCTGACACCGGTTGAGGGAGCGGACATCGCCCAGCTCGGCGGCCGGATGCACCGCCAGACGGCACGGCTGCCCGAGGGGACCTCCGTGGTCCTGATGGGCCCGCCGGAGCGGCCCGGGGACCGGCCCACGCTGCACCGGTTGCGGGGGCGCACCTGGACGCAGGAGGTGGTGGAGTCCCGGATCGGCGGGAGGAAGACCTACCGGATCACCGGGGACGGCTTCTGGCAGGTCCACCGGGCGGCTCCCCAGATGCTGGTGGACGCCGTCCTCGAGGCGGCCGACCCGCAGCCCGGACAGGTCATCGCTGACCTGTACGCCGGGGCCGGTCTGTTCACCGCGTACCTGGCCGACGCCGTCGGGACGCAGGGACTGGTGCTGTCCGTGGAGGCCTCCCCGGGAGCCAGCCGCGACGCCCGGCGGAACCTGCACGGGGTCGAACAGGCCGCCGTGCTCAACGGCCTGACCGACCGGATCCTGGGTGGTTGGCTGAGGGATCCGGCGGCGCCGGTGAACGAGTGCGGCCTGGGCTCCCGGCACGTGGACACCGTGGTGCTCGACCCGCCCCGCGCCGGAGCCGGCAAGACCGCCGTGGAACGCATCCACCGGCTGGACCCCAAGCGCATCGTGTACGTGTCCTGCGACCCGGCCTCGTTCGCCCGTGACCTGGGCCTGCTGAACCAGGCCGGCTGGTCCGTGGAGGCCGCGGACGTCTACGACCTCTACCCGGACACGCACCACATGGAATCGGTCGCGCTGCTGGTCCGCCACTGACGCCCGCGGCGTCCGTCCACCGTGTCAGGAATCCCTGACGGGCCGTCAAGAAAGCCGTGTCACCGCCGGTGAATGGACGGATGACGGGCCGCCCTTCGGGATAGGATGGTCGGCGAGCCCCCTGTGACGGTGTCGACAGACCGCCGGCCCAGGACGGGCACCTGGCCGTCGCCACCGGTCCGGCATCGCCCGTACGCGGTGCCGGGAGAGCCGGTAGGCGCGGCAATGGCACTCAAGACCGGCCAATCGCCCTGACGCAGGGCGGGAAGAGGAGTCCTCCGTGACTACTGTTGACAGCTTCGGCTCCAAGGGCGTCCTGGACGTCAATGGAGCCGAGTACGAGATTTTCCGGCTCAACAAGGTGGAGGGTGCCGAGAAGCTGCCCTACTCCCTGAAGGTCCTGCTGGAGAACCTGCTCCGCACCGAGGACGGTGCCAACGTCACCGCCGAGTCGGTCAAGGCCCTGGCCTCATGGGATCCGAACGCCCAGCCGGACACCGAGATCCAGTTCACCCCGGCCCGTGTCATCATGCAGGACTTCACCGGCGTCCCCTGCGTGGTGGACCTGGCGACCATGCGCGAGGCCATCAAGGACCTCGGCGGCGACCCGACGCGCGTGAACCCGCTCGCCCCGGCCGAGCTCGTCATCGACCACTCCGTGCAGATCGACTCCTTCGGCAACGACCACGCCGTCGAGCGGAACATGGAGATCGAGTACCAGCGCAACGGTGAGCGCTACCAGTTCCTGCGCTGGGGCCAGACCGCGTTCGACGACTTCAAGGTCGTCCCCCCGGGCATGGGCATCGTCCACCAGGTCAACATCGAGAACCTCTCCCGCACCGTGATGACCCGCGAGGTCGACGGCGTGCTGCGTGCCTACCCGGACTCCTGCGTCGGCACCGACTCCCACACCACCATGGTCAACGGCCTGGGCGTGCTGGGCTGGGGCGTGGGCGGCATCGAGGCCGAGGCCGCCATGCTCGGCCAGCCGGTGTCCATGCTGATCCCGCGCGTCGTGGGCTTCAAGCTGACCGGTTCCATCCCCGCCGGAGCCACCGCCACCGACGTGGTCCTCACCATCACCGAGATGCTGCGCCAGCACGGCGTGGTCGGCAAGTTCGTCGAGTTCTACGGCGAGGGCGTCGGCTCCGTGCCGCTGGCCAACCGCGCCACCATCGGCAACATGTCCCCGGAGTTCGGCTCCACCGCCGCCATGTTCCCGATCGACCAGGTCACCCTGGACTACCTGCGCCTGACCGGCCGCTCCGAGGAGAACATCGCCCTGGTCGAGGCCTACACCAAGGAACAGGGCCTCTGGCACGATCCGTCCAAGGAGGTCCAGTACTCCGAGTACCTCGAACTGGACCTGGGCACCGTGGTGCCGTCGATCTCCGGCCCGAAGCGTCCGCAGGACCGCATCGAGCTGACCGACGCCAAGGACCAGTTCCGCAAGGACATCCACAACTACGCCTCGGAGGACGAGGCCGGTGCGGGCCGTCCGTCCAAGACCGTGCCGGTCTCCATGCAGGACGGCCGCCAGTTCGAGCTGGACCACGGCGCGGTGTCGATCGCCTCGATCACCTCCTGCACCAACACCTCGAACCCCTCGGTGATGATGGCCGCCGCCGTGCTGGCGCGCAACGCCGTCGAGAAGGGCCTGACCTCCAAGCCGTGGGTCAAGACCTCCGTCGCCCCGGGCTCGCGCGTGGTCACCGACTACTACGAGAAGTCCGGCCTGATCCCGTCGCTGGAGGCCCTGGGCTTCCACATCGTCGGCTACGGCTGCACCACCTGCATCGGCAACTCCGGCCCGCTGGAGCCGGAGATCTCGCAGGCCATCCAGGACCAGGACCTGTCCGTGACCTCGGTGCTCTCGGGCAACCGGAACTTCGAGGGCCGCATCAACCCGGACGTGAAGATGAACTACCTGGCCTCCCCGCCGCTGGTGGTCGCCTACGCCCTGGCCGGCACCATGGACTTCGACTTCGAGAACGACCCGCTGGGCCAGGACTCCGAGGGCAACGACGTCTACCTCAAGGACATCTGGCCGGACCCGACCGAGGTCCAGCAGATCATCGACGCCTCGATCGACACCGAGATGTTCACCCACCAGTATGGGACCATCTTCGACGGTGACGAGCGCTGGCAGGCCCTGGAGACCCCCGAGGGCGACACCTTCGCCTGGGACCCGAACTCCACCTACGTCCGCAAGCCCCCGTACTTCGAGGGCATGAAGGCCAGCCCGGAGCCGGTCTCGGACATCGAGGGCGCCCGCGTGCTGCTCAAGCTGGGCGACTCGGTGACCACCGACCACATCTCCCCGGCCGGTTCCTTCAAGTCGGACACCCCGGCGGGCCAGTACCTGCTGGCCAACGGCGTGGAGCGCAAGGACTTCAACTCCTACGGTTCCCGTCGTGGCAACCACGAGGTGATGATCCGCGGCACCTTCGCGAACATCCGCATCAAGAACCAGCTGCTGGACGGGGTGGAAGGCGGCTTCACCCGCGACTTCACCCAGGACGGCGCCCCGCAGGCCTACGTCTACGACGCCGCCCAGAACTACCAGGCCGCCGGCACCCCGCTGGTGGTGCTGGCCGGCAAGGAGTACGGTTCCGGCTCCTCGCGTGACTGGGCCGCCAAGGGCACGGCGCTGCTGGGCGTCAAGGCCGTCATCACCGAGTCCTTCGAGCGCATCCACCGCTCGAACCTCATCGGCATGGGCGTGCTGCCGCTGCAGTTCCCCGAGGGCCAGAACGCGGACACCCTCGGGCTCGTCGGCACCGAGACCTTCTCGATCACCGGGATCACGGCCCTGAACGAGGGCACCACCCCGAAGACCGTCAAGGTCACCGCGACGGCCGAGGACGGCAAGGTCACCGAGTTCGACGCCACCGTGCGCATCGACACCCCCGGTGAGGCGGACTACTTCCGCAACGGCGGCATCCTGCAGTACGTGCTGCGCCAGATCGCCGGCAAGTGACATCGCCCTGAGGTGAGGCCGGCCCCGACGCCGGCCCGCCGAGAGCGAGAGGACCGGGACCCCCAGCGGGTCCCGGTCCTTCGTCGTCCGGACACGTCCCGGGCGGACGCGGGACCGTCACTGGAGGGCGGAGGTGAGCCGTGCGAGCCCGTCCAGGACGGTGGAGCGCAGCGGTTCCCTCTCCCACTCGGCCAGGGTGAGCTCCCGGCTGATCTCGCGGTAGCCGTCCTCGACGCCGCGCATCTGCTCGACGAAGCCGGCCCCGCGCACGAGCAGCGACACCTCGAGGTCCAGGGCGAAGGACCGGATGTCCATGTTGCTGGAGCCGATGACGGCGGTGTCGTCGTCGATCGAGAGGTGCTTGGCGTGCAGGATGAACGGCGCGGGGTACCGGAAGATGCGGACCCCGGCCCGCAGCAGCGCGCCGTAGTAGGAGCGCTGGGCATGGAAGACCGGCCCCTGGTCACCCCATTCCGAGACGAACAGGTGCACCTCGAGACCGCGGTGGCAGGCGGACGTGATGGCGTACATCATCGCCTCGTCGGGCACGAAGTAGGGGCTGGTGATGATGACCCGGTGGCGGGCCGAGTAGAGCAGCGCGAGGAAGAGGTGCAGGTTGTTCTCGTACTCGAAGCCGGGCCCGCTCGGCACCACCTGGCATTCCAGCGCCGCCGGCGAGTCGTCGAACCCGACGGCGGGGGCGGCGACGTGCTCGCCGTCCAGGACCTCGTCGGTCTCGCAGTACCAGTCGGTCAGGAAGACCGCGTTGAGGCCACTGACCACCGGGCCGGTGGTCCTGGTCATCAGGTCCTGCCACTGCAGCCCGCGCCGCAGGTTCTTCGCCAGGTTGTAGCTGCGGTCGACCAGGTTCTGCGAGCCCATCCAGCCGATCCGGCCGTCGACCACGACGAGCTTGCGGTGATTGCGCAGGTCGGGGCGCTGCCATTGTCCCCTCAGCGGCCGCACGGGCAGCATGAACGACCACTGCACCCCGATCCGGTCGAGCTCCGCGACGGTCTCGCGGTGCCCGGGGGCGCGGACCGAGGCGACGTGGTCCAGGAGCAGGCGCACCACCACACCGCGGGCGACGGCGTCCTCCATCGCCCGGAAGAAGTCCCTCGTCGCCACGTCGTACGAGACGATGTAGAACTCGACGTGCACGAAGCTGGTGGCGCTGTCGATGTCGGCCGTCATGCCGACCAGCGAACCGGCGTAGTCGCCGACGAGCTCCGCCCGGCTGCCGCCCACGGCCGGCACGGCGCCGAGTGCCCGGTTGAGCTCCACCACCCCGTCGAACCACGCCGGCCGGCGGGCCCTGACCGCCTCGGGCACCAGGTGCACGTCCCGCACCCCGGCGGCGATCATCCGGTTGACCTCGGCCTGCCTCGCGCGCCGCTTCCGCGGCAGCTTCGGGCTGCCGATCAGCAGGAAGAACAGGATGCCGAGGTAGGGGACCAGGAGGATCGCCAGCAGCCACGCCATCGCCGCCGTCGGCTTGCGGTCGCGCGGGATGACAATGAGCGCGGCGATGCGGATGGCCAGGTCGACCGCGACGAGGACCACTGCGATGAGCACCGTCCCCTGCTGCGGCTCCATTCCGCCGACGATAGCGGGGGACGCCGAGGCGCTACATCACCCGATCAGGATGATGACCGCGCGCGGCGCCGTACCTACTCTGGCGATACCACTCGAGCACGAGACGAGGTCGCGATGAGCAGCACCGGTCCGCGCCTCGACGGCCGCACCGGCCGCTACCCCCGGGGGACGATCATCCTCCTCGGCGCAGCTGCCGCCGTCGTCGTGGGCGCGGGGATCCACGGCATCCGGGACATCCTGGCCCCCGTGCTGCTCACCCTCGTGCTCGTGATCTGCGCGAGCCCCGTGCGCGGCCGCCTCGAGAGGCTCGGGGTGCCGTCGGGGCTGGCCACCGGTTCGGTCATCCTCGTCGTGTTCGCGCTGCTGGCCGTGTTCACGTACACGCTGATCATCGCCTTCGCGCAGTTCGTGGCGATGCTGCCGACGTACGCCTCACAGTTCCAGGAGATCGGTGCCCAGATCGCCGCCGCACTGACCAGGCTCGGCATCGGGCAGGCCCAGATCCAGTCGTTCGTCGGCGGCCTGGACCCGGGCAGCATCGCCGCGGCCATCACCGGCGCCCTCGGAAGCGTCGCGAGCATCACGGGCGCGCTCGTCATCGTGCTCACCATGATGATCCTGATGGCGGCCGATGCCGCCTACGCCCGGACGATCCTGCGCCAGCTCAGTGAGCGACGGCCGGACCTGGTCCGGGCGCTGCGCGACTACGCCACGAACGTGCGGCGCTACATGGTGGTGACCACGGTGCTCGGCGTGGCGCAGGGTGCGCTCAACGCGACCGCGCTGTACATCATGGGGGTGCCCGCCGCCCTGCTCTGGGGGCTCCTGGCCTTCCTGTGCAGCTTCATCCCGAACATCGGCTACTTCTTCGCGATCATCCCGCCGATCGTCTTCGGCTTCCTCGTCGGCGGCTGGCCGACCGTGGTCTGGGTCGTCGTGGTCTACGGCGTCATCAACGGGGTGGTGCAGTCGATCGTCCAGCCCCGGGTGGTCGGGCAGGCCGTCTCCCTGAGCCAGACCGTCACCTTCTTCTCGGTGCTGCTCTGGGCCGCGCTGACCGGTCCGGTCGGCGCGATCCTCGCGATCCCGCTCACCCTGCTGGTCAAGGCACTGCTGGTGGACGCCAACCCGGAGGCCCACTGGCTGCGCCCGGTCATCGGCCCCACGGCGGAGACGCGGGAGATCCTGAGGTCCGAGGAGGCCGCGGCGAGGACGGCCCGCACGTCGAGGCGGGCCGAGGCCCGACGTACCGGAACAGCCCGTCGCACCGGAACGGCCCGTCGCGGCACCAGTCCCCGGCGGGGCCCGACACCGTCCGCGCCGACCGCCTGATCGGGCCCGCGTGCGCATAGTACGATGAGGGAAGCAGCTGAGGCGTACTTTCCCTGGGGCGCTGGGTCCCGGGCCTTCCCCGGCTCCCCGGCCTCGTGGGAGGGGTCCCTCCGCGTCATCCCGTCCCCGGCCGAAAGGACCGCCAGCCCGTGGGCCTTCTCGAAACGATCCGTTCACCCCAGGACCTCAGCCGGCTCACGCCCAGCCAGGTCCGGAGGCTGGCGGAGGAGGTCCGGACGTTCCTGATCGCCAACGTCTCCCGCACCGGCGGTCACCTCGGTCCCAACCTGGGCGTGGTCGAGCTGACCCTCGCGATCCACCGGATGTTCGACTCCCCGCGGGACGCGGTGATCTTCGACACCGGGCACCAGTCGTACGTGCACAAGCTCGTCACCGGGCGGCAGGACTTCTCCACGCTGCGCCAGCAGGGCGGGCTGTCCGGATACGGCGACCGGGGTGAGTCGGTGCACGACGTCGTGGAGTCCTCCCACGCATCGTCCTCCCTGTCCTGGGCGGACGGCATCTCCCGCGCCTGGGCACTGCGCGGCGAGGGCGACCGGTACGTGGTCGCCGTGATCGGCGACGGAGCGCTGACCGGGGGCATGGCGTGGGAGGCCATCAACAACATCGCCGCGGACCGCGACCGCCGCGTCGTGATCGTCGTCAATGACAACGGCCGGTCCTACGCCCCGACCGTCGGCGGCCTGGCGAACCAGCTCTCGGCCCTGCGCCGGGCGTTCCTGGACAAGCTGCGCACCCACCGCACCTACGAGGACACCCTGGACTTCTGGAAGGGCCGGCTGCAGACCTCCGGTGCCGCCGGGCGCTTCGTCTACCGCTCCCTGCACGCCACGAAGAAGGGCATCAAGGACTGGTGGGCCCCGCAGGGCCTGTTCGAGGACCTCGGGATGAAGTACATCGGCCCCATCAACGGGCACGACCAGGATCAGCTCGAGGAGGCCCTGACCGACGCCCGGAACTACGCGGGCCCGGTCATCGTCCACGCCATGACGGAGAAGGGCCACGGTTACGCCCCGGCGGTCGCGCACGTGGACGACCAGTTCCACGCGATCGGCAGGATCGACCCGGAGACCGGCGAACCGGTGGCCTCGAGCTCCGGACCGTCCTGGACCTCGGTCTTCGGCGACGAGATCGTGGCGATCGCCGACGAGCGCCCGGACATCGTGGCCATCACCGCCGCCATGAAGATCCCCGTCGGCCTGGGCGCGATGGCCGAGAAGCACCCCCAGCGCGTCTACGACGTCGGCATCGCCGAACAGCACGCGGTCACCTCGGCGGCCGGCATGGCGTTCGGCGGGCTGCACCCTGTGGTCGCCGTCTACGCCACGTTCCTCAACCGCGCCTACGACCAGGTCCTGATGGACGTCGGCCTGCACCGCGCCGGCGTGACGTTCGTCCTGGACCGCGCCGGGGTCACCGGACCGGACGGACCCAGCCACCACGGCATGTGGGACCTGGCGCTGCTGCAGTCCGTGCCCTCGCTGCGGATCGCCGCGCCCCGGGACGCCGAACGGCTGCGCGAGGAACTGCGCGAGGCCGTGGCCGTGGAGGACGCCCCGACCGTGGTGCGGTTCTCGAAGGGCTCGGTCGGCCCGGAGATCGCCGCCCTGGAACGCCTGGACGACGGCGTGGACGTGCTGCTGCGCCTCGGCGCGGCCTCCGCGGAGCCCGGTGCCGAGCGCGACGTGTTGATCATCGCCGTCGGCGCCCTGGCCGAACTGGGCCTGGACGTGGCCGCACGGCTGGCCGACCAGGGCATCTCCGCCACCGTCATCGACCCGCGGTGGGTCCTGCCCGTGCGCCGCTCGGTCATCGAGATGGCCGCGGACCACCGGATCGTCGTCTGCCTCGAGGACGGGGTGCGGGCCGGCGGCGTCGGCTCCCGCATCCGGCAGGAGATGCGCGCCCGCGGCGTGGACACCGCCCTGAACGAGGTCGGCCTGCCCGTGGAGTTCCTGGCCCACGGCAGCCGCGAGCAGGTGCTCGAGCGCACGGGCCTGACGGCCCGCCAGGTCGCCCACGACACCGTGGCCCAGGTCCTCGGCACCAAGGTGCCGTTCGCCCGGCCGCTCACCGGCCAGGACACCGGCCCGATCCCGACGACGAAGGAGCAGTCTTGAGCATCGTCCGCACCTACCGGCGCAGCGAGTCCGACGGCCAGCCCCGGCTGGACTACCGCGAGGCCTGGTTCGCGCCCGGCAGCGGTGAGGTGGTGGTCCACCACGGCCGGGTGGGCACCACCGGCACGACGTCGGCCGAGAAGGTCGCGGACGACGTGGCCGGTGAGGAGCTGCTCGCCAGTTTCGCGGCGCAGTGCGCCGAGGACGGCTTCGCCGAGGTGCCCGCCGAGGAGATGGACCGGCTTCAGGTCGCCTACCGGCTCAAGGGCTTCGAGCCGACGCAGGTCGAGCGCGGCCTGGTGGTGCGGCTCCGCGGCGAGATCACGAACCAGCTGGCCTGGCGCGGACTGGGCGAGGTCGTCGGCGAGCGGCTCGAGTCGGGGCAGGTCGTCTTCGAGGTGACCACCCCGCACCGGCGCAAGGCCGCCGCCGAGATCCCGGCCGCGGCGAAGCTCGCGGGCGTCCAGGCCTCGCGCGTGACGACCTCCGCCTGAACCGCCCGGCCTGAACCTCCCGGCCTGGACCGTCCGAACCGCACCGCCCGATTCCGCCCTCTCCGGAAGGACCCTCCCACCCATGCAGTACCGCCGCCTCGGACGTTCCGGGCTGACCGTCTCCGTCGTCGGCCTCGGCTGCAACAACCTCGGCCGTCCCGGCACCGCCACGCTGGAGCAGGAGGGTACCGACGCCGTCGTGCACGCCGCCCTGGACGCCGGGGTGACCCTGTTCGACGTGGCGGACACCTACGGTGCCACCGCCGGCCTGAGCGAGGAACGGCTCGGCGCCGCCCTCGGCGCGCGCCGCGAGGACGTGGTGCTGGCCACGAAGTTCGGCATGGACGCCGGCGGGGCCAACGGACCCGACCTCGGGGCGCGGGGCTCCCGGCGCTACATCGTGCGGGCGGTGGAGGCGTCCCTGCGACGCCTCGGCACGGACTGGATCGACCTGTACCAGTTCCACACCCCGGATGATGCCACGCCCATCGAGGAGACGCTGTCCGCCCTGGACGACCTGGTCCGTTCCGGCAAGGTGCGGTACGTCGGGCACTCGAACCGGGCCGGCTGGCAGATCGCCGAGGCGGAGTTCGTGGCCCGGCAGCTGGGCACCGAACGGTTCATCTCCGCCCAGAACCACTACAACCTGCTGGACCGCCGGGCGGAGCTCGAGGTGATGCCGGCGGCCCGTGCCTACGGTCTGGGCGTGCTGCCGTACTTCCCGCTGGCCAATGGCATGCTGACCGGCAAGTACTCGGCCGGGTCGGCCCCGGAGGGCTCGCGGCTGTCCCACACCCGCACGCACATGGTCCGGGACGCGGACCTGGAGCAATTGCGGCGCTTCGGGGACTTCGCGCGGGAGCGTGGGCTGCACGAGGTGCACCTGGCCTTCTCCTGGCTGGCCGCGCAGGAACCGGTCGCCTCGGTGATCGCCGGCGCCACCCGTCCGGAACAGGTGCGCCAGAACGCCGAGGCGGTGCGCTGGGTGCCGACGCACCGGGAACGGGCCGAACTGGACGAGATCTTCCCGGCGGTGCCGAAGGTCGCGCTGTTCTAGTGGACTCCCTCTCCCTGACCGCGTTCGAGGTCCTGATGTGGATCGTGGCCATCGCCGTGGTGGCGGTGCTCGTCACCGCCCTGGTGTCCCTGTCGCGATCACCCCTGGACCCGGCCCGGCGGCTCCCGTGGGCCTTCGCGATGTTCCTGCTGCCGGTCATTGGCCCGGCGGTCTGGCTCTGGTGGCGTTTCTCCTACTACCCCCAGCGCAAGGCGGAGCAACCGCACTGGGACCCGAACCGCCGCGAGGTGATCGTCAACCCCCCGCGCCGGCCAGGAGCCGGGCGGTAGCCGCGCGGGACGGGACTGATCTAGAGCGTCACCATCACCCAGTCGCCGTCCACGGTGGCGGTGAACTCGGTCAGCGGCTTCTGTGCCGGCCCGCCGAAGGGCACCCCGGTGTCCACGGCGAAGTGGGAGCCGTGGCACGGGCAGGCGAAGACGTCCTGACCGGACTCCGTGGCCGGGGCGACCGTGCAGCCCTGGTGCGTGCAGACCGCTGAGAAGGCGTGGACGACGTCCTCCGCCTCACGTCGCAGCAACAGGGTGCGTCCCTCCACCTCGACCGAGGCGGACGTCCCCACGGGCAGCTGGTCCGCGGGCAGCGTCTGGGTCGGGGTGCCGCCCACGTGGTGGGAGGGCGCATCGGCCCGGTTGCGGATCTGGTCCGTGCACCCGGCCAGCCCCGCCGTGGCCAGCCCCGCCGCGCCGAGCACCGCGCCGCGTTCCAGGAAGGTCCTGCGGGAGGTGCCGCACCCGCACCCGGTGCCCGGGCCGGCGTCGGGGACGGGAGCCGTTCCGGAGGAACGGGGGGAGGGGGAACCGGGGCCTGGCTGGGCGGTAGTCGTCATCCCCCCATTATCAGCCCGCGCCGGCTCAGCCGTGGAACCTGGCGCCATTCACGCGCTGTGAGGCGCCCACGTCGTCCAGGTAGGGGGTGATCCCGCCCAGGTGCATCGGCCAGCCGGCGCCCAGGATCATGCACAGGTCGATGTCCCGGGCATCAGCCACCACCCCGTCGGCGAGCATCAGGCCGATCTCCTCGGCCAGGGCGTCCTGGACGCGCACGAGCAGTTCCTCGCCGGTCTGGGGGGAGTCGCCCTGATTCAGCAGCGCCGCCGTGCCGGCCGGGATCGTCTCACCCGAGGCGCCACCGGACTCGGCCTCGATCCGGTCTCCCGTGAGGTCCTTGGCCCAGAGGGCGGTCTTGCCCGCGTCGATGAGGCGCTGCAGGTTGGCCGAGACGGGGAAACGCGCGTCCCCGAAGGCGGCGTTGAGGGACTCGGTGACGTGCTGGGCGACCGGGATGCCCACCATGGCCAGCAACGTGAAGGGCGTCATCGGCAGCGCGAGGGAGTCGAGGGCGTGGTCCGCCGTGCCCGCCGGGGTGCCCTCGTCGAACGAGGCCTGCACCTCGCCCATCATGCGCAGCAGGACGCGGTTCACCACGAAGGCCGGGGCGTCCTGGACGAGCACGGCGGTCTTGCCCAGCGTCCGGGCCGTGCCGAACGCGGTGGCCAGGACCCCGTCCGTGGTGGCCGGGCCGCGGACGATCTCCAGCAGCGGCATGGCGGCCACCGGGTTGAAGAAGTGGAACCCGACGAGCCGTTCCGGGTGGTCCAGGTCCGCGGCCATCCCGGTCACGGAGAGCGAGGAGGTGTTGGTGGCGAGGATGCAGTCGGCCGAGACGATGGCCTCGAGCTCGGCAAGGACCTGCTTCTTGACGCCCATCTCCTCGAAGACCGCCTCGATCACGAAGTCGGCGTCCGCGTAGACGTCCTTGGACACGGAACCGGTGATGAGCCCGGCCAGCTCGGTCCCGGACCCGGCCGAGAGCCTGCCGCGGGAGACCAGCCTCTGCACCTGGGACCGGACGTGCGCCAGGCCGCGGTCCACGCGGGCCTGGTCGATGTCCGTCATCACCACCGGCACGCCCAGGCGCTGGGCGAACAGCAGGGCCAGCTGGCCGGCCATCAGACCGGCGCCGACCACGCCGACCTTGCGCACCGGCCGGGCGAGGGAGACATCGGGGGCCCCGGCGGGGCGCTTGGAGCGCTTCTGCACCACGTCCAGGAACGCGTAGACGGTGCGGTGGAACTCCGGGGTCTGGGTCAGGCGCGCCAGCGCCTCGCACTCGGCGGCGGCGGACTCGGCCCGGCTGCGGTGCCGGCCGGCCTCGAAGAGCTCCAGGACCGCGGCCGGTGCCGGGACGTGGCCGCCGGTCCTCGCGGCGACGATCCGGCGGCCCTCGGCGATGGCCTCGTCCCAGGCGGCATCCGAGCGGTCCCGGTCCCGCTGGGACTCCAGGGCCGCGAGGGTGTCCGCGTCCCCGGTCACGACGCCGGCGGCCCACGCCAGCGAGGCGTCCAAGAACCCGGTGGGGTCCGTGGGGTCCTCGGAGGGGTCGAACAGGGCGTCCGCCAGGCCGATCGAGTACGCGGTGCGCCCGTCGATGGAGCGGTTGTTGTGCAGCGGGTTGGCGAGCATCAGCGTCACCGCGTCCCTCGGGCCGGTGATCCGTGGGGTCTTCCACACCCCGCCCCAGCCGGGGACCAGGCCGATGAACGCCTCGGGCAGTCCCAGTCCCGTCGCGGCGGAGGACACCGTGCGGTACTGCGCGGCCAGCGCCAGCTCCAACCCGCCACCCAGTGCGAGGCCGTTGATGAACGCGAAGGAGGGTACGGGGAACTCGGTGAGCAGGTCATAGACCTCGTGGCCCAGCCGGGCCAGCAGTGCACCGTCGGTGGGTTCGGTGAGTTCCGTGATGGAGCCGAGGTCCGCACCGGCCACGAGGAACCCGGGCTTGCCGGTGACCGCGAGTGCGGCGATCTCCCCGGCGCGGGCCCGCGCGGCCTGGCCGGTGAGCACCTCACCGAGGCCGATCAGGGTGTTCGGGCCCAGGGTGGTGGGACGCCGCGGGCCGGCATGGTTGTCGAGCGTGATCAGGGCCAGGGTCCCGGCCCCGTCCGGGAGCACGAGGTCCCTGACCTCTGCCCGGGTGACGACCTCGTCCGGGAAGCGGGCCGCGAGGTCCCGGAAGGCCTCGAAGCGGTCGGGTGCGGTGGTCTCGGACGACGGGGCGGGCGAGGCGGGCATGCTGCTCCTGGGATCGGGACGTGTGGACGGTGTGGGCACCGCTCAGGTTACCGATCGGTAACTACAGGGGCAAGGGTGCGTCGGCGGTGGGCGGCCACGGCCGCCGTTCGCTTGCCGCAGCGGTCACCCGGCCGGATCGGGATCCAGCAGTGCGACGGTGATGATCGGCGCCGTGATCTGCACCTGCCACCGGCGGGCGCCGAGATCCGTCAGCGCGGCCGAGACCGAGTCCAGGTCGATCGCCTCGGGCGGGGGCCAGCACACCCGGCGCAACGTGTCCGGGGTCAGCAGGTTCTCGGTGGGCAGGTTCAGTTCCTCGGCCTTGTTGCCCACCCACTCCTTGGCCGTCTTGAGTCTGCGGTCGGCCAGCGGGTTGCGGTCCCTCCACACGCGCGGCGGGGGCGGGCCCTCGTTGGGCACGTGCAGTGCCGGCAGCCGGTCGGGGGTCCGTGCCGCCGCCTGCCCGGCCTGGATGGCCCGGAGCCAGCGCGGCGCCTCCTTGGCGGCGGCCCGTCCGTGGAAGCCCGGGGTCTTCAGCAGCGCGGGGACCGTGGAGGGCTGGGCCGCGGCCGCGGAGACGATCGCCGAGTCGGGGATCAGCCGTCCCGGGGCGGTGTCCCGGTTCCGGGCCAGTGCCTCCCGGGCCTCCCAGAGTTCCCGGACCACCGCCAGTTGCTGGGGCCGGCGCAGCTTGTGCATCCCGGAGGTCCGGCGCCACGGGTCCGTGCGGGGCCCTGGCAGGGGAGTGGTGCGGATGGCCTCGAACTCTTCCTCGGCCCAGCCGAGCTTGCCGGAGGCCTCGAGCATGCCCACCATGGCGGCGCGCAGTTCCACGAGCAGCTCGACGTCGAGCGCCGCATACCGCAGCCAGTCCTCGGGCAGTGGCCGCTTGGACCAGTCGGCGGCGGAGTGTTCCTTGGCCAGCGTGACACCGAGCAGTTGCTCCAGCACGGAGGCCAGCCCAACCCGGGGCAGCCCGAGGATCCGGCCCGCCAGTTCTGTGTCGAACAGCCGGTCGGGCCACATCCCCAGTTCCGAGAGGCAGGGCAGGTCCTGGGTGGCGGCGTGCAGGATCCACTCCACCCCGGCCAGGGACTCCTGGATGACCGCGAGGTCGTCGAACGCCTCCGGGTCGATGAGCCAGATGCCGGCACCCTCGCGCTTGATCTGGACGAGGAAGGCGCGTTGGCCGTAGCGGAACCCGGAGGCCCGCTCGGCGTCGACGGCCACCGGACCCGTGCCGGCCGCCAGCAGGCGGGCGCACCGCTCGAGTTCCTGCACGGTCTCGGTGACGAAGGGGATTCCTCCCGCCGGCTCCGTGATGAGCCGGGGGACCGCGGCCGCAGCCTCGGTCTGTGCCTCGGGCTCGGTCGTCTCCGGGATGCGGCTGGTCTCTGCGGTGATGTCAGTTCCTCCTGATGCGCGGCAGGGGCGTGACCCCGTCCGGGACCGGGGGCAGGCCGGCGAAGGCGCAGACCATGTCAGCCCAGGCCTCCAGGTGTTCGGTGGTGTCCGGACCCTCGGGGGTCCATGATGCGCGCAGCTCGATGTCGGTGGTGTCCGGCCGCGTGGCCAGTCCGCCGAAGCTCTCCGAGAGTACGCGCGTGGCCGTGCCGCCGGCCTCGGTGTAGCGGGCGTGGTGGGTCTCCAGTGCCTCGACGAGCCAGGTCCACGCCACGGCGCCGAGCATCGGATCACTGCCCAGGTCCAGCTCGAGCGAGGCGCGGATGTAGGTCACCACCCGGAACGTGCCCTGCCACACCTCGGAACCGGCCGGGTCGTGGAGCAGGATGAACCGTCCGGTGGCCAGTTCGGACGGGCCCAGGTCGGAGGGCTCGTGGACCTCGGCGGCCAGCGCCACGGCATACGGCGCCAGCCGGCCGGGGGCCGGGATCTCGTCCAGGGTGACCTCCTGCCGGTGCCGGGCGCGGCGCAGGCCCGCGAGCGCCTCGCGGAACTCCGTGGGAAGGCGCCGCGACTCTGCGGGATGGTGGCCTAGGGCAGTCACGGTGTCAACGTTAAAGCCCTGCCTGAGGGATGTCCGTGCGACGCGCCGTGGCGAGGCTCACGGCGTGGCGTCCAGTGCGGAGGACAGGGCGGCGGTGAAACCGTCCACGTCGTCGGCGGTCGTGTCCCAGGAGGTCATCCAGCGCACCTCGTTCCGGGAGCGGTCCCAGTCGTAGAACGCGTACCGGGAGCGCACGGCCTCGGCGACCACCGGGTCCAGCACGGCCAGCACCTGGTTGGCGGCCGGCTCCTGGGTGAGGGTGACGCCGTCGAGGGCGCGGACGCCCTCGGCCAGCCGTGCCGCCATCGCGTTGGCGTGCCGGGCCGATCGCAGCCACAGCTCGTCCGTGAGCAGCGCGACCAGCTGGGCCGAGACGAAGCGCATCTTCGAGGCCAGCTGCATCGAGGACTTGCGCAGGTACTCCACCGCCTTCCCGGCCCCCTGCGGCCCGGCCTGCACGGCGTCCGGGTTCAGCAGCACGATGGCCTCGGCCCCCAGGGCCCCGTTCTTGGTGCCCCCGAAGGAGACGATGTCCACGCCGGCGTCGGTGGTGAACGAGCGCAGCGAGGTGCCCAGCGCGGCGGCCGCGTTGGCCAGTCGGGCCCCGTCCATGTAGAGCGCCATGCCCAGGCCGTGCGCGTGGTCGGCCAGGGCCCGGACCTCGTCCGGGGTGTAGACCGTGCCCAGCTCGGTGACCTGGGCGATCTCGACGACGGCGGGCTGGGCGCGATGGACGAAGCCGAGGCCGTGGGCCTGGGTGTCGACCAGTGTGGGGGTGAGCTTCCCGTCCGGGGTCGGCACGGTGTAGAGCTTGGTCCGGGCCACGCGTTCGGGGGCCCCGCCCTCGTCCTGGTGGATGTGGGCGCTCTCGGCGCAGATCACCGCGCCCCAGGGGGGCAGCAGCGACTGCAGCGCGACCACGTTCGCCGCGGTGCCGTTGAAGACCGGGAACCCCTCGGCCCGCTCACCGAATTGCCCGCGGACCGCCTCCTGCAACCGTGCCGTCCAGGAGTCGTCACCGTAGGCGCTCTCGTGGCCGGTGTTGGCCTCGGCGATGGCCGCGAGCACCTCGGGGTGGACGCCGGCGTAGTTGTCCGAGGCGAAGCCGCGCGGGGCGGGTCCGCTCATGCGCCGGCCTTGGGCTGCAGAGTCAGGGACACCGAGTTCATGCAGTAGCGCAGGTCGGTGGGCGTGCCGAAGCCCTCGCCCTGGAACACGTGCCCCATGTGGGAGCCGCAGTTGGCGCAGCGCACCTCGATGCGCTCCATGCCCAGGGTGGAGTCGCGGATGTACTCCACCCGGTCCTCGGCCAGCGGGGCGAAGAAGGAGGGCCAGCCGCAGTGGGCGTCGAACTTGGTGTCCGAGCGGAACAGCTCCG
This sequence comes from Citricoccus sp., assembly GCF_035445025.1. NCBI lineage: Bacteria > Bacillati > Actinomycetota > Actinomycetes > Micrococcales > Micrococcaceae > Citricoccus > Citricoccus sp. The sequence continues at coordinate 24,267 of NZ_DAOMPX010000028.1, forward strand.
AGCCGCACGCGCGGCAGGCGTAGACGCCCTCGGTCTCGGTGTCCCAGTACTCCCCGGTGAACGGGCGCTCGGTCCCGGCCTGGCGCAGGACCTGGAACTCGGCCGGGCTCAGGCGCTCGCGCCACTCCGCGTCCGAACGATCCCGCGCCGCCGGGTCACCGGCGGGACCGGGGGCGGCGGGCGAGGCGGGGACGGGGACGGAGTCGGGACTGCCGGGGGTGGGATGCGGATCACTCATGGTCCCCATAACACCACGGACCGGCCAGTTGTTTCCCGGGCCCGCCCGCGACGACCCGGCCGGCGACCCATCCGGTTGGCACACCGGTCCGCCCGGCGGACACAATGGAGCACATGAGCCCACGCACCACCTCCGCGCGTCCCTCCCCGTCCGGGCTGGCCGGCCTGACCGGCCGGTGGCGCGGCCGGGGCCGGAGCCTGCGCAAGGGCATCGGGAAGGCGGAGCCGGTGATGCGCTGGTCCTCGGTGGCCGCCGTGGCCGGCGTGGTGACCGGCTCGGTGGCCGCCGGCACCATCTCCGGGCTTGCCGGACTGTTCGCCCGGACCGTGGTGACGCCGGTGAAGACGCCGGCCGAGGACCTCGAGATCCTCGCCGTCGTCCAGGGCGAGTCCGGACTGGAGATCATCCTCCCGGTCAACGAGGAGACCACCGTGCCGGGGACGTACTCCCTGGTGTTCGACGGCGGCGCCGGCGTGGCGCGCATCGGGGCGGTGTCCTCGTTCGACCCGCGCGACGGCACCGTCCAGCGCGAGGTCGAGGAGGTGTACTCCGGGGACCTGTCCAGGGCCGTCCGGGGCCGGTGGGCCGGGTTCATCTACCCCGATCCGCGGACGCTGGGCTACGAGGCGCTGGACGTGAGGATCGCCGTGGAGAACGGCTCCGCCCCGGCCTGGCTGGTGCCGGCGGCCGGTGACCCCGCGCGCCGGACCGGCACGGCCACGGCGCACCCCGGTCCCGAGCAGGGCCCGGTGGCCGGCAGCCCCGCGCGCGTCCTGCCGGGGGAGGGCATCTGGGCGATCATGGTCCACGGCCGGGGCGCCAAGCGCACCGAGGGGATCCGCGCGATCGGCTCCGCCCGGGCCCTGGGCATGACCTCCCTGCTGATCTCCTACCGCAACGACGGGGACGCCCCGGCGGCCGGGGACGGGCGCTACGGCCTGGGGACCACGGAGTGGCGCGACGTCGAGGCCGCGGTCGCGTACGCGCTGGAGCACGGTGCCCGCGAGGTGGTGCTGTTCGGCTGGTCCATGGGGGCCGCCGTGTGCCTGCAGCTGGCCGACCGCTCCGAACTGGCCTCCTCCGTGGCCGCCATGGTGCTGGACGGCCCCGTCATCAACTGGATCGACGTGCTGGCCCACCAGGCGAGGCTGAACCGGCTGCCCGATGCCTCCGGGCGCCTCGGGCAGTGGCTCATGAGCAACCGGGCCGGCCGCTGGGCCACCGGACTGGCGGCCCCCGTGGACCTGAAGGCCATGAACTGGGTGGCCCGGGCCGACCAGGTGCGGGTGCCCACGCTGATCCTGCACTCGGAGGACGACGACTTCGTCCCCGTCGGGCCCTCGATGGACCTGGCCGCGAAGAACCCGCAGATGGTGAGCTTCGTGCGGTTCACGCTGGCCCGGCACACCCGGGAGTGGAACGTCGACCCGGAGAAGTGGGACCGCGCGGTGCGCCTGTGGCTGCACGCGGTGCTCACCTCGCCCCGGCCCGGCCTGTCCCAGCTGGTCGCGGCCGGGTCCTGAGCCGCCCGGCGCGGGACCGCCGGGCGGCTCAGCCCAGCAGCCCGCGGCGCCGCAGCAGGTGCTCCGGGTCCGCGTCACGGCCCCGGAAGGCCCGGTAGGACTCCAACGGGTCCCGCGTGTTGCCGCGGGAGAGCAGTTCCGCGCGGAAGCGCTCGCCGTTCTCGCGCGTCAGCCCGCCCCGGGACCGGAACCACTCCACGGTGTCCGCGTCCAGTACCTCGGACCAGATGTAGGAGTAGTACCCCGCCGCGTAGCCGCCCGCGAAGATGTGCTTGAAGTACCCGGTCCGGTAGCGGGGCGGGACCAGGGCGGGATCCAGCCCGGCGGCCTCGAGCGCCTCGTGCTCGAAGACGAGCGGGTCCTGCACCACCGTCCCCGGCGCCAGGGAGTGCCAGGCCAGGTCCAGCATGGTCGCGCCCAGGTACTCCGTGGTGCGGAACCCCTCGCCCCAGAGCGAGGACGCCTCGATGGCCGCCAGCACCTCGGGGTCGATCGCCTCGCCGGTGTCCACGTGGCGCGCGTACGCGGTGACGACCTCCGGCCAGTACATCCACATCTCGTTGACCTGGGACGGGAACTCCACGAAGTCCCGCGGCACCGCCGTCCCGGACAGGGAGGCATAGCGGGCCGTGGACAACAACCCGTGCAGCGCGTGCCCGAACTCGTGGAACAGGGTGGTCACCTGGTCCACGGTCAACAGCGCCGGCTCACCCTCGGCCGGGGCCGGGATGTTCAGGGTGTTGGTGACCACGGGCTGCTCGCCGAACAGCGTCGAGGCCTCGCGGAGGGAGTCCATCCAGGCCCCGCCGGACTTGGTCGGCCGGGTGAAGAAGTCCCCCACGAACAGGCCCAGCCCGGCGCCGTCGGCGTCCAGCACCTCCCACACGCGCACGTCCGGACGGTATCCCGGCAGCTCCGGGCGCTCGCGGAAGGTGATCCCGTAGAGGGCGGTGGCGGCGGCGAAGACGCCGTGGGTCAGGACCCGGTCCAGCTCGAGGTACGCGCGCAGCCCGGAGGCGTCCACGCGGAACCTCTCCCGCTCGATCCGGGCCGCGTGGAAGGGCCAGTCCCAGGGCTCCACCGGGTGTCCGGCCGCGGTCTCGACCTCCGCCCTCTCCCGTCGGGCATTCGCGGTGGCGGCCGGGATGATCCGGCCGAGCAGGTCCCGGACCGCCGCCAGGTCCGGGGCCGTCCGGTCCTGCAGGGCGTAGTCGGCCCAGCTGGAGTGTCCCAGCACCCCGGCCTTCTCGGCGCGCAGGGCGGCCTGTTCCACGGCCAGCGGCAGCGTGGAGTGCTCGTCGTCGGTGCTGCCCCGGTGCCAGGCGGCCTCGTGGACCCGCCGACGCGACTCCCGGACCTCGAGTGTCTCCAGCCAGGGCTGGGAGGTGAACATGGACAGCGTGAGGAGGTAGCCGTCGTCGTGCCCGGCGGTGCGGGCCGCCTCCGCGGCCGCGGCCAGGTCCTGTTCCGTGAGCCCGGCCAGCTCCGCCGCCGAGGCGAACCAGACGGCGGCGGCCGTGTTCCCCTCCACCATGCGGCGCCCGTACTGGGCGGAGAGCACGGCCAGGCGCTCGTTGATGGCGGCCAGGCGCCGCTTGGCGGCCGCGTCCAGGTCCGCGCCGCGCAGGCGGAAGGCCCTGAGGGTCTCCGTGGCGAGCCGGTGGTCCTCGCCGGTCAACGCCTCCGGGTCCACGCCGGCCAGCCGGCGGTAGAGACGCTCGTCGAGGTAGGTCGCGTCCTGGTGGGCCGACAGCTCCGGACTGATCTCCTCGTCGATCCGGTGGCGGGTGTCCGTGCCGTCGGCGGCCACCAGGTGGTGGAAGACCATGGACACCCGGCGCAGCGCCCGGCCGGACCGCTCGAACGCCAGGACGGTGTTCTCGAAGGTGACGGGGCCCGCGTCCGTGGCGATGGCCTCCAGCTCGGCCCGGTGCGCGGCCATGCCCGCCCGGAACGCCGGCAGGAAGTGGTGGTCCTGGATGGCGCCGAAGTCCGGCAGGCCGTAGGGGAGCGCGGACGGCGTGAGCAACGGGTTGGCATCGGTGCCGGCGGCGGTGAGGGTGTCGGTCGTCATGGTCAGCAACTGTTTCACATCCACCGATCCGTGGACAGGGTGCTCGCTGCGCCGCGGCGGCGTCCCGCTAGACTCGTCAGCAGACTTCAGCCGGTACCCGCCGGACGTCACCAACAGCCGATCCCGGTCGTGCCGCGCGCGGCCGGGCAGGGGAGGAGAACACGTGGCAGGGCATTCCAAGTGGGCGACCACCAAGCACAAGAAGGCCGTGATCGACGCGCGTCGGGCGAAGGCCTTCGCCAAGTACGTCAAGGGCATCGAGGTCGCGGCCCGCGTCGGCGGCCCGGACCTGGACGGCAACCCCGCCCTCGAACTGGCCGTAACCAAGGCCAAGAAGCAGTCGGTCCCCAACGACAACATCGACCGTGCCATCAAGCGCGGCGCCGGGCTCACCGGCGAGGTCATCGACTACACCGAGATCATCTACGAGGTGCGCGGCCCCCAGGGCTCGGCGCTGATGGTCGAGTGCCTGACGGACAACAAGAACCGCGCCGCCGCCGATGTCCGCACCGCGGTGACCCGCAACGGCGGCACCATGGCCGACGCCGGCTCCGTCGCCTTCCTGTTCAACCGCACCGGGGTCGTCCGCCTGCCGGCCGAGGGGACCACCGAGGACGAGGTCCTCATGGCCGTCCTCGACGCCGGCGCCGAGGAGGTCGTGAAGTCCGGGGACTCCTTCGAGGTCCTGTGCGACCCCTCGGACATGTCCGCCGTGACCGCGGCGCTGGACGAGGCCGGGATCGAGTACGACACCGACGAGATGGAGTTCGTCGCCACCATGAAGGTCGACCTCGACGCCAAGGGCGCCAAGACCTTCCTGCACCTCGAGGAGGCCCTCGAGGACCTCGACGACGTGCAGGGCGTCTACTCCAACGTCGACATCGCCCCCGAGGTCCTCGCCCAGCTCGACGAGGACTGACCGGATCGTGGCTGGGGGTCCGGGACCGGTCGGCGCGGCCCGTCCGGCCGCGCGCCCGCTGCGCGTGCTCGGCGTCGACCCGGGGCTGACCCGGTGCGGCATCGCGGTCGTGGACGTGGCCCCGAACCGCACCGCCACGCTCGTGGGGGTGACCGTCGTCGGGACCGGGGCCGAGACCACGCTGGACAAGCGGTTGCTGGCCATCGACGAGGCGATCAACGAGTGGCTGGACCGGCACGCCCCGGACCACGTGGCCGTGGAGCGCATGTTCGCGCAGAACAACACCCCCACGGTGATGGGCACGGCCCAGGCCTCCGGCGTGGTCATCGCCGCAGCCGCGCGGCGGGGACTGCCGGTGGCACTGCACACGCCCTCGGAGGTGAAGGCGGCGGTCACCGGCCACGGTGATGCCGGCAAGGACCAGATCGCGGCCATGGTGACCCGGATCCTGCGGCTGGACGCACCGCCGAGGCCGGCCGACGCCGCCGACGCGCTGGCCCTGGCCATCACGCACGCCTGGCGCGGTGGCCTGATGGGCCGGGGACTCGAGACCGGGAACCTCACCAGTCCCCGCAAGGACTCCCGCTTCCCGGCGTCGGCCGGACGGGCCGGGGCGGGCGGTCGCGGCGCGACGGCGGCCCAGCGGGCCTGGCTCGAGGCCGAGCGCCGGTCCCGCGGTTCCACCGGCTGGGGGAGCGGGTCCCGGGTCTGAGGGGCAGACAGGCTAGGCTGTTCGTAGATATCTTCGAACAGCGCCCGATGCGCCGCTGTCGTCCGACCCCGACCCTGGAGTGAGGCCCGCATGATCTCGTCCCTGTCCGGCACGGTGGAGACCGTGGGACTGAACCACGCCGTGATCAACGTGGCCGGCTTCGGCATGCAGTTCTCGGCCACGCCCCAGACGATCTCCCACCTGCACGTCGGGGACACCGGCCGGGTGCTCACCACCCTGGTGGTGCGCGAGGACTCCATGACCCTCTACGGGTTCGCCACCCCGGACGAGAAGGAGGTCTTCGAGGTGCTCATCGGCGTCTCCGGCGTGGGCCCCCGGCTGGCGATGGCCGTGCTCGCGGTGCACGATCCCGAGACCGTGCGCATCGCCGCCTCCTCCGGGGACGACAAGACGTTCACCCGGGTCCCGGGCATCGGGCCGAAGGGCGCCCGCCGGATCGTGCTGGAACTGGCGGACAAGCTCGTCCCCACCGGGGCCCCGGTGGCCGGTGGCCCGGACGAGGCCGGTCCCTCGACGGACACGCCCTGGCTGGACCCGGTGCTCGAGGCACTCACCGGCCTGGGGTGGACGGAGAAGGACGCCGACAAGGCCGTGAAGGACACGCTGCGGCACGAGCCGGAGCTCGAGGAGTCCGCGGACGTGGCCACGGTGCTGCGGGCCACCCTGCGGCACCTGGGCCAGGGCCAGTCCGCGCGGTCGGGACGCTCGTGAGGAACGCAGGAGGCAGGACATGACGGAACCAGTCAGCCCCCAGCCGGGGCAGGACGGCCCGGCCCGGATGGTCGGCGGCGGCGCCGACGGCGAGGAGCGTGAGCTCGAGGCGGCGCTGCGCCCGAAGAACCTCGACGACTTCGTCGGCCAGCACCGGGTCCGCCGCCAGCTCTCGCTCGTGCTGGAGGCCGCCCGGATGCGCGGCCGCTCCGCCGACCACGTCCTGCTCTCCGGCCCGCCCGGCCTGGGCAAGACCACGCTGGCCATGATCATCGCCGCCGAGATGAACGCGCCGCTGCGGATCTCCTCGGGGCCGGCCATCCAGCACGCCGGCGACCTCGCGGCGATCCTGTCCTCCCTCACCGAGGGCGAGGTGCTGTTCCTCGACGAGATCCACCGCATGTCCCGGCCTGCCGAGGAGATGCTGTACATGGCCATGGAGGACTTCCGGGTGGACATCGTGGTGGGCAAGGGCGCCGGTGCGACCTCCATCCCCCTGGAGATCCCCCCGTTCACGCTGGTGGGCGCCACCACCCGGGCCGGCCTGCTGCCCGGACCGCTGCGGGACCGGTTCGGGTTCACCGGGCACCTGGAGTTCTACAGCACCGAGGAGCTGGAGCTGGTGCTGCGGCGCTCGGCGCTGCTGCTGGACATGAAGGTCAACTCGGCCGGCTTCACCCAGATCGCCTCGCGATCCCGCGGCACCCCGCGCATCGCCAACCGGCTGCTGCGGCGGGTCCGGGACTGGGCCCTGGTCGGCGGCCTCGAGCAGGTGGACGCGCGGGCCGCCTCCGCGGCGCTGGACATGTACGAGGTCGACGCCATGGGACTGGACCGGCTCGACCGGTCGGTCCTGACCGCGCTGTGCACCAAGTTCGGCGGCGGACCGGTGGGGCTGTCCACCCTGGCGATCGCCGTGGGGGAGGAGACCGAGACGGTCGAGACCGTGGCCGAGCCCTTCCTGGTCCGCGAGGGACTGCTGGGACGGACCCCGCGGGGCCGGATCGCCATGCCCGCGGCCTGGGAGCACCTGGGCCTGACGCCCCCGCCCGAGGCGCCGGGGGCGGCCTTCTGGACCGTGGCCGGGTCCGGGACGGCGAGCCCCGTGGACGGCGCCCCGGCCGGGACGGTCGACGCGCGGCGGGCTGACACGCTCTTCGACGCCTGAGGGGCCTCCCGGGGCGGCCGGAGGCGGGACACACCGTAGACTGGTGAAGTTGCCCTGTGCCCCCGACCCTGGAATGTGGTGTCCCGACGTGACCCTGTTGACCGACCTGACCACCGCCTCGATCGTCGCCGAAGGCGGAGCCGGGCAGAACCCCGGCCTGCCGTTCGACCCCTTCCTGCTGATCATGCTGCTGATCTTCGGCTTCCTGATCTTCAGCATGTTCCGCCGCAGCAAGAAGGCCCAGCAGCAGCAGCAGGAACTGCGCAGCAGCCTGGCCCCGGGCGTCGAGGTCATGACCACCATGGGCCTGTTCGGCACGATCGTCTCGGTGGACACGGAGGAGAACAAGGCCGTGATCGAGCTCTCCCCGGGCACCACCGCCACCGTGCACCTGCAGGCCATCGGCAAGGCCGTCGAGCCGGCCGCCGCGGCCCCGGCCGAGGCTGCGCCCTACGAGGCGCCGACCTACCGTGAGGAGGCCACCGGGAACTCCGTTCCGGACTCCCCGGCCGCCCTGGACGAGACCCCGCGCCGTCCCGAGGACACCGACGGCACCGGACCGGACGACCAGCGGCCCGAGGGCAACCGTCCCTGATCCGACGGCCCCGCCGCCGACGAGCACCGTCCTTCCCACCGTGAACTGAAAGCCGTCAATCTCCCATGGCAGACAAGACCCCCCGAGGACGCGCCCGGCGCACGCTCTGGTGGCTCACCGGCCTGATCGTCGTCCTCACGGCGATCCTCGGCGTCGGTATCGCCACCCAGCAGGCGCAATGGGCCCCCAAACTGGCACTCGACCTGGAGGGCGGCACCCAGATGGTGCTGGCCCCCGAGGTCGCCGGGGGCCAACAGGTCACCCAGGAGCAGCTCGACCAGGCCGTGGAGATCATCCGCCAGCGCGTGGACGGTTCCGGCGTGGCCGAGGCGGAGATCGCGACCCAGGGCGGCAGCAACGTCGTGGTGTCCCTGCCCGGCGTGCCCGAGGCGGAGACCCGCGCCCTGATCCAGGCCTCGGCGAACATGGAGTTCCGGCCCGTCATCACCATGGGTCCCTTCGAGCCGGTCCCCGCGGACCAGCGCACCCCGGTGAAGGACTTCCCCGAGCCGAGCGCCGAGCCGCAGAACGGATCCGACCCGAACTGGGTCACCCCGGAACTCGCCGCCGAGTTCGAGGCCTACGACTGCGCGGCGCAGATGAACAACCCGGACCGCAAGGAGTTCCCGGCCGACGGGCCGTCCATCGCCTGCCAGCCCGGTGACGAGGAGTCCGGCCAGCCGGGCGTGAAGTACCTGCTCGGCCCCGTGGAGGTCCAGGGCACCGACATCGCCGGTGCCGACTTCGGACTCGTCAACACGGCCACCGGGGTGTCCACCAACCAGTGGGCGGTCAACCTGTCCTTCAACGGCGAGGGCGCCGACGCCTTCCGCGAGGTCACCCAGCGGCTGACGCCCTACCAGGAGGGCGATCCGCGCAAGCAGTTCGCCATCGTCCTGGACGGCACGGTGGTCTCCGCTCCCCAGTCCAACGCGGTGATCACCGACGGGCGGGCGCAGATCACCGGCAACTTCACCGAGCAGTCCGCCGCCGCCCTGGCCGAACAGCTCAAGTACGGCGCCCTGCCGATCAGCTTCACCATCGAGTCCGAACAGCAGATCTCCGCGACCCTCGGCGAGGACCAGCTGCGGCTGGGCCTGATCGCCGGGCTCATCGGCCTGGCACTGGTCGCCGCGTACTCGTTCTTCCAGTACCGCGTGCTCGGCCTCGTGACCATCGCCTCGCTCGTGGTGACGGGGCTGCTCACCTACCTGGCCATCGTCCTGCTGGGCTGGTCGGACAACTACCGGCTCTCCCTGGCGGGCATCGCGGGCCTGATCGTGGCCATCGGCCTGACCGCGGACTCGTTCATCGTGTACTTCGAACGCATCAAGGACGAGTTGCGGGCCGGCCGGTCGCTGCCGGAGGCCGTCGAGTACGGCTGGTCCCGGGCCAAGCGCACGATCACCGCCTCCAAGGCCGTGAACCTGCTCGCCGCCGTGGTGCTGTACTTCGTGGCCGTGGGCAACGTCCGCGGGTTCGCCTTCACCCTCGGCCTGACCGCGATCGCCGACCTGGTCGTGGTGTTCATGTTCACCCACCCCGTCATGCAGCTGCTGGCCCACACCCGGTTCTTCGGGGGCGGGCACCGGATGTCCGGCCTGGATCCCTCGCTGCTGGGCCGGGAGCCGTTGTACCAGGGCGCCGGCAAGGTCCGGCAGTTCCGGCCGAGCCCCGAGGCCACGTCCTCGAAGAAGGCCCGGAAGTCCGCCAGGGAGGCGGACCGCCGGCAGACGATCGCCGAGCGCCGGCGCGCCGAACAGATGTCCGGCGTCGGCTCGCAGGCGGCCGGGGCCACCACCCCGGCCGACCGGACGGAGGAGCAGAAGTGAGTGCACTGGCACAGTGGGGCAACCGCCTCTACACCGGCAAGACGTCCTACCCGTTCGTCGGCAAGTGGAAGCTCTGGTTCGCCATCTCCCTGGTCCTGCTCGTGGTCGCCGGCGGACTCACCCTGGCCCGCGGCGGGTTCAACCTCGGCATCGACTTCCGCGGGGGATCGGAGTTCACCGTCTCGAGCGTGCAGTCCACGGACGTCGCCGCCGGTGAGCGCGCCGTGAGCGAGGCGGTCCCGGAGGCCGAGGCGACGGTCACGAACATCGCCCCGGGCACCATGCGGATCCAGACGGACGAGCTGGACGACGACCAGACCCTGGCGGTGGGGCAGAACCTGCAGCAGGCCTACGGGGTGGGCGAGGACCGGGTGACCTCGACCTACATCGGCCCCACCTGGGGTGAGGCCGTGTCCCAGCAGATGGTGATCGGGCTGATCGTGTTCCTCGTCCTGGTCACGGTGCTCATGGCGATCTACTTCCGGACCTGGAAGATGTCCCTGGCCGCGGTGATCGGCCTGTTCTACGTCGTGGCCCTGACGGCGGGCATCTACGGGGCGACCGGCTTCGAGGTGACCCCCAGCGCCATCATCGGCTTCCTCACCATCCTCAGCTACGCCCTGTATGACACGGTCGTGGTCTTCGACAAGATCAGGGAGAACACCGAGCACAATCTCGAGGAGACCACCCGGACCTTCGGCGAGAACGTCAACCTCGCGATCAACCAGACCCTGGTGCGGTCGATCAACACCTCCGTGGTGGGCATCCTGCCCGTCGGGTCCATCCTGTTCATCGGGGCCTTCCTCCTGGGCGCGGGCACCCTGCGGGACATCGCCCTGGCGATCTTCGTCGGGATCATCGTCGGCACGCTGGCCACGATCTTCATCCAGGCCCCGCTCTACGCCCTGCTGCGTCGCGGAGAGGACCGGATCGCCGCGAACGACGCGCGGGTCCTCGAACGCCGTGCCGCCGGCGAGGGCGCCCCGGTGGGAACGGACACCGTCCCGGCCTGACGTCGCCGGAGCCGGACGGACTAGACTGGAGTATCCCGCACGACGGGACGCGAGACCGTACAGTGCGGCACGCGCAGCGAGGCGGCGCTTGTCGCGGGAAGGCAGGCAGTTGTGAGTGCAGACTCCGCCCCGCCCGGCACGGCGCACGACGGCGGGCCGGCGCCCGCCGAGCGGCGTTCCAGCACGGCGTCCTACACCTCTGCCACGCCGACCTCCCAGCCGGCCGACGTCACGCCCGCCGAGCTCGAGCCCGCCCCGCCCGGCCCCTCCCCGGCGGCGATCGTCTCCCGGCGGCCCCGCAGCAGGCTGGCCCGGCTCACCGGGCGGATGGCGAACGACTACTCGCCGATCCTCGAACCGCTGATCCGTACGCTGAAGGTCCGGCACCCCAAGGAGGATCTGGACCTGATCATCCGGGCCTTCGAGGTGGCGGACAAGGCGCACGCCGGCCAGCGGCGCAAGAGCGGCGACCCGTACATCACCCACCCGGTGGCGGTGGCCACCATCCTGGCCGAACTGGGCATGACGGGCACGACCCTGGCGGGGGCCCTGCTGCACGACACGGTGGAGGACACCAGCTACTCCCTGGAACAGTTGCGCCGGGACTTCGGGGACGAGGTCGCCCACCTGGTGGACGGCGTCACGAAGCTGGACAAGGTCAAGTTCGGCGACGCGGCGCAGGCCGAGACCGTCCGCAAGATGGTCCTGGCCATGGCCGACGACGTACGGGTGCTGGTCATCAAGCTGGCCGACCGGCTGCACAACGCCCGGACCTGGCGGTACGTCGCGCCGGAGTCCAGTGCCCGCAAGGCCAAGGAGACCCTGGAGATCTACGCGCCGCTGGCCCACCGGCTCGGCATGAACACCATCAAGTGGGAACTGGAGGACCTCTCCTTCGCCGCGCTGTACCCCAAGGTCTACGCCGAGATCGTCCGGCTGGTGGGGGAGCGCACCCCTGAACGGGAGAAGAACCTGGCGGCCCTGCGCGGCCAGATCGAGCGGGACCTGAAGGACGCCAGGATCCGCGCGGTCGTCACCGGCCGGCCCAAGCACTTCTACTCGATCTACCAGAAGATGATCGTGCGCGGGAAGGACTTCGACGAGATCCACGACCTGATGGGCGTGCGCGTGCTCGTGGACTCCGTCCGGGACTGCTACGGCGCCCTGGGCGTCCTGCACTCGAAGTGGAGCCCGCTGCCGGGCCGCTTCAAGGACTACATCGCGATGCCCAAGCTGAACATGTACCAGTCGCTGCACACCACGGTGATCGGTCCAGGCGGCAAGCCGGTGGAGATCCAGTTGCGGACCCACGAGATGCACCGGCGCGCCGAGTACGGCGTGGCGGCGCACTGGAAGTACAAGGACCAGGCGTCCACCCCCTCGGCCGGCACCGGGGACCAGACCCCCGGCTGGCTGCGGTCGGTCATGGACTGGCAGAAGGACACCACGGACCCGAACGAGTTCCTGGAGTCCCTGCGGGCGGAGATCGACGCCGCCGAGGTCTTCGTCTTCACGCCCAAGGGCGAGGTGATGGCCCTGCCGGCCGGCTCGACCCCGGTCGACTTCGCCTACGCGGTGCACACCGAGGTGGGGCACCGGGCCATCGGCGCACGCGTCAACGGCAAGCTGGTGCCCCTGAACTCCGAGCTGCACCACGGCGACTGGGTGGAGATCTTCACCTCCCGGACCGAGGGCGCCGGCCCCAGCCAGGACTGGCTGGGCTTCGTGCGCAGCCCGCGGGCACGGAACAAGATCCGCCACTGGTTCTCGAAGGAACGCCGCGAGGAGGCCATCGAGAAGGGCAAGGAGCAGCTGACCCGTCAGCTGCGCAAGATGAACCTGCCGCTGCACCAGCTGATGAGCGCGGAGTCGCTCTCGCGGGTGGCCGGGGAGATGAACCTGCCGGACATCTCCACGCTCTACGCCTCGATCGGCGACTCGCACGTCTCCGTCCAGAACGTCGTCGAGCACCTGCAGAAGCTCATCGCCGCCCCCGAGGACGTGGAGTCGCTCGACACCGCGCCCATCACCACGATCGCGGCCCCGACCCGGCACCCGGACTCCGGCGTCATGGTCCAGGGCTCCGGGGACGTGATGGCCAAGCTGGCCCGGTGCTGCACGCCGGTGCCCCCGGACGAGATCATCGGCTTCGTCACCCGCGGTTCCGGCGTCTCGGTGCACCGGGCCGACTGCCGCAACATCAACCAGTTGCGCAGCGAGCCGGACCGGATCGTGGACGTCTCCTGGGCACCCACCCAGGCCTCGGTGTTCCTCGTCGAGATCATGGTGGAGGCCCTGGACCGCAAGTCGCTGCTCTCGGACGTCACCCGGGTGCTGGCCGAGCACCACGTCAACATCCTCTCGGCCTCGGTGAACACCTCGCGCAGCCGGGTGGCGATCAGCAAGTTCGTCTTCGAGATGGGCGATCCGAAGTTCCTGAGCCACGTGCTGTCCTCCGTGCGCCGCATCGACGGCGTCTACGACGTGTACCGGACCGCGGGCCGGTCCTCGACCGGGGCCTGACCCCCGCCGGAGGCGCCCGTCCGGTCCCGGCCGAGCAGGTCCCGCAGCGCGGCCCGGGCGGCGCTCATCCCGGGCCGTCCCCGGCGGGCCCGGAACCGCTCGCGCAACCGGACGGGGTCGCAGCGGGGCAGGAGCAGGGCTGCGACGGCCCGTTCCGGCCCCGTCGGACCGGCGCGCAGCAGGTCCTCGACCGTCCGCTCGACCGTGGTGCACCACAGTCCGTGGACCGGCGTGACCTCCGCGCGGTGCGCGGCGTCACCGCACTCCGGGTCCGGGGCGAGCCCGGACTGCTCCAGGCGCAGACCCACGGCACCGGGGTGCAGCGGACGGCGGTGGTACCGGTCCACCGAGGCCTCCAGGACACCGGGTGCCTCGCCCCCGGCGTGGACCCAGGCCGCCGTCCCCCCGATGGCCACCCAGGCCCCGGTCAGGACCGGTTCGGCCAGCCGGAGCACCGCCGCGGCGCGCGTCCGGACGCCGTCCCCGCCGCCGTGCCCCGCGGGGCCTGCGTCCGCGGGCAGGTACAGGTCCCCCATGACATGGACGAGCAGGCCGGACAGCTCCATGCCGCGCAGCTCGGCGGCGGAGAAGGGCAGCCCCGGGACCAGGAACTGCTCCCGGGGCCCCTGCCGAGCCGTCGTCGTCACCACCCCACCAGACTGGCAGCACGAGTGAGGGCCCGGCACCAGGCCGGGCCCTCACTGTGGACAACTCACCCCCGGGAGGGGGCGGTGGAGGAGAGGGTCAGCGCAGACCCTGCGCCGACTGCTGCAGCGTCTGCAGCCACATCCGCCGCGCGTCCAGGGCGTCCTGGGCCTTCTTGATGGCGCGGGCGTCACCCTTCGCCTGGGCCTTGGCGAGGTCGTCCTCGAGCTCGGCGACCTTGTCCTCGAGCTGGCTCAGCGCGGAGTTGGTCCGGGCCTTCGTCTCGGGGTTGGTCTTGCGCCAGTGCTCGTCCTCGGCGGACTTCAGGCCCTCCTCGAGCTTGCGGAACGCCGACTCCATGCGGGTCACGTCCTTGCGGGGCACCCGTCCGGCGTCCTCCCACCGGCCGCGCAGCTCGTTCAGGGCCTTGCGTGCCGCCTTGACGTCCTTGACGGGGAGCAGCTTCTGGCCCTCGGCGAGGATCTGCTCCTTGAGCTTGAGGTTCTCGCCGTACTCACGGTCGATCTCGTCGTTGGTGGCCTTGCGGGCGTTGAAGAAGACGTCCTGGGCCGCCCGGAAGCGCGCCCAGAGGGCGTCGTCCTCCTTGCGGGAGGCCCGGGGCGCGGCCTTCCACTCGTCCATCAGGTCGCGGTAGGCGCCGGCCGTCGCTCCCCAGTCGGTGGACGTGGACAGCGCCTCGGCGCGCGCGATCAGCTTCTCCTTGACCGACTTGGCCTGGGCATTGGTCGCGTCCAGCTGGGAGAAGAAGGCCCGGCGGTGCTTGTCCAGGGTGGTCCGGGCCGTGCGGAACCGCTTCCACAACCCGTCCTCCACGGCCTTGCCGAGGCGGGGACCGGCCTTCTGGGCGGCCTTCCAGTCCTCGAACAGCTCGGCCATCCGGGCGCTCGTCTGCTTCCACTGCACCTGGGCGGGGTCCTTGGCCGCGAGGGCCTCGGCCTCCGCCACGATGGCCTCCCGCGTGGAGAGCTGCTCGGCCTGGGCCTTCTCGAGGGCGATCCGCTCCGCGACCTTGAGGTCGTCCAGGCGCGTCTGCAGGGCCTCCACGCGGGCGCGCAGGGCGGGCATGTCCCCGACCATGCCGCGCTCGGCGATGGTCTGGCGCAGGTGGCCCAGGGTCTTCTGGATCTCACCGGCCGGGGCGCCGGCGGCGACCCGCTGCTCCAGCAGCATCAGCTGGGAGACCACCTCGTCGTACTTCCGCGAGAAGTAGGCGATCGCCTCCTCGGCGGTGCCGTCCGGGAACTGCCCCACCGGGTGCCGTTCCTCGCCGTCGATCAGGGTGACGTGGCCGTCGTCGCTGACGGTGGCGAACTTCGCCGCCTCCTCCACCGGGGTGGAGTAGTCCGGAGCCGACAGGGGGGTCACCGGGGCCGTGGGAGTGCGTCCGGGCGCCGCCGGGCGACCGGGGCCGGCCGCCGGCTTGGGCTTGCCGGAGGGCTTGGGCTTGCCGTCCGGCTTCGGTGCACCGGGCCGGCCACCCCGCGGCGAGGGCGTGTCCGGGGCCGGCGTGTCCGGGGTCGGGGCGGCCGGGGCCGCGGCGGCGGCCTGCGGTGCCGGCTCATCGGCAGCGGGCTCCTCCGGGGCCGGCTGACCTGCCGGGGCCTCATGGGGGACGTCCGACGCCTCCAC
>NZ_DAOMPX010000029.1:0-9275 GCF_035445025.1 Citricoccus sp.
TTGCCCAGCCGCACGTGCAGCGTGCACAGCTCCACGCTCACCACCAGCACGACGGCGGACGGGTCCGCCTCGCAGACCGCCGCGGCTTCGCGCAGGGCCGGCAGGGCGGCGTAGCAGCCCATGAAGCCGATGTGGGTCCTCTTGGTGGTGGCGGGCAGCCCGAGCCGGCGCACCAGCTGGTAGTCCGGGCCCGGGGAGAAGAACCCGGTGCAGGAG
Source organism: Citricoccus sp. (assembly GCF_035445025.1). NCBI lineage: Bacteria > Bacillati > Actinomycetota > Actinomycetes > Micrococcales > Micrococcaceae > Citricoccus > Citricoccus sp. The sequence goes on from NZ_DAOMPX010000029.1 coordinate 217, forward strand.
ACGGTGATGACGTGCGTGACGTCCTCGGGCCCCAGGTCCGGACAGGACTGCAGCGCACCGCGGCCGGCCTCCTCGTAGAGGTCCGCGGCGTGCTGGGTGTAGACGAGGTTGCGGGTGCCCGTGCTGGGATTGAGCACGTGGCCGGTGGCCGGGTCGAAGAAGGTGCCGATCGGCCCGCTGGCGCCCCGGCCGGCGTCGCGCCAGTCCTCCACCACGGTGTGCCGCCGCTCGATGCCCGAGGCGTTGAACGCGGCCGGGACCAGCCGCTGCCCCAGCCGGTTCAGTCCGGGCTGGGCGACCAGCACGTCCCGGACCATCTCCTGTTCCAGCACGATGGGCGGGACGGCGGTGTGCAGGGACCGGATCAGAGCAGGCATGCCTCATCGTGACAGCCCTCACGCCTCGGGCACAACCACCGCGTACGAACCACCCGGACGCGTAGCCCGCCCGAACGGCCCGCAGGCGCAGCCCGGGCGACCGTTGCGCAGGAACGTCCCGGCGGGAGGCCGGTCAGAGCCCGTGGTGGCGGGCGGCCTCCAGGGCCTCCTCGGCCGTCGAGGCCCCGAGCTTGGCGTAGAGACTGCGCAACTGCCCCTTGATGGTGTTCTCCGCACGGAAGGTCGAGGTGGCCATCTGCTTGCGGGTCATGCCCTCCCGCAGCATCCGCAGCACCTCCTGCTCGCGCGGTGTCAGCTCCGGGACGACCTCCTGGTCGGCCCCGGCGGGGTTGGTCACGGCGGCGATCCGGGCGGCCTCGTCGTCGTCGATCATGCCGAGGCGGGCGAAGACCGGTGTCCAGCCGAAGGGATGGAAGTAGGCCAGGTCCGCCAGTTCGGCACCCTGGCGGGCGATGAGGGGCAGCTGGCGCAACACGGACTCGTCCGCCGTGTCCGGCGTGGCCTGGGCCCGGGCGATGACCTCGGCCAGGTCCGCCAGGGCGCGGTGCCGCATGTTGGTGCGCTCCGGCTCGTGCAGGGCCCGCAGCGCTCCGTCGAAGTCCTGCTTCCACAGGCAGCGCATGGCCTCGAGGTTGGCGAGCATCGGGTTGTGGTCCCAGTCCGGCACCGCCCCGCCGCGACCGCCGACGAGCGTGGCCAGGTTCGAGACCTCGCGGAGGAGCCGGTCCGCCAGCGGCGCCCGGCAGGCGTAGGGCCGCTGCTGCCGCCACTCCTCGATCCGGTGTTCGGCCTCCCCCAGGCGCCCGTCCAGCGTGAGGCAGTACGCGATGGCGCTGGCGTGAGCGGCCCAGAACTCGTTGGAATCCGGCTCGAACGGGAGCTCTGCCAGCAGCTGCCGGGCCGTGTCGTGCTCGAGTTCGGCCGTCGCCACGTGGATCCGGGCCAGGATGGCCGCACGGGCCAGCATGGGACGGCCCCACCGCACGGCGGCGAGCGGTTCGTCCACCTTCTCGAGCCACCGCCGGGTCTGGTACAGGTTGCCCATGTGCGCCGAGAGCAGCGCGAGCTTGCCGGCGGCATCGGCCTTGACGAAGTCCACCTCACCGCTGCTGCCCCAGAAATAGGCGGCCTCATAGGCTGCCTTCGCCTCCACCTGCCGATCGGCCAGGTGCAGCGCGATGCCGGCCTGCAGGTCGGCGAATCCCGCGACCGCGGGGCGGACCCTCAGGCTGTCCACGGCGGCGTCCACCGTCGCCCGGACCCGCTGTGCCGCCTCGGCCGCCTCCGCGAAGTGCCCGGACAGCCGCAGGTGCGCCAGTTCGGCGATGCCCAGGGTCAGCGTCCTGCGGTCCGGCTCGAGCGGCATCCGCGCCGTGCGGACCCGCAGGCGTTGCGCGGTCTCGTCCCGGGCGTAGTCCGGCCTCGTGACGGCCGGCATGAAGTCCATGCCGTCGGCCCGGGTCACGGCCATGAGCCGGGAGACGATCCCGGTCGCACCGAGACCGGAGATGACGTGGCTGGGCAGCCGGCCGACGGCCTGTGCGAGCATCGGTGCGTTCCGCATGTACAGGTCCACCCAGTGGTCCAGGATGAGCCCCTCCAGGCGTTTCCACGCCCGGTCCCGCAATGCCGTCTCGACGGCGGTCTCCACCCCCACGTTCAGGGTGGTGGCGTCGACCGCGGCCTCGCCGAGCTCGCGGGCCCGCTGCGGGTCCGCGTCGATGACCGACATCTGCAGCGCCTCCCGGACGAGCGTCGACATCCGCCGCTGACCGTCCGAGCATCGCACCACCAACCCCAGCTCCTGCAACTGCTGCAGTGAGGGCCCCGCGCCGGGCCCCGCGGGGTGGGCGCTGAACGCCGCCAGGATCTCCTCCGTGAACTCGGGCAGGAACGCCGCCATCTGCACGACCTCCCGGTCCTCGCGCCCACCGAGCCAGCGCATCAGCGAGGACATGACCGCCAGCTTCGCCGCGTGGTTGCCCAGCGGGTCGTCCAGGAGGATCCGCACCGCCCGCAGCCAGCCGCCGGTCCGGGTGTGGATCTGCAGCGGCGTCAGCGGCTTCGGCGAGTGGCCGTTGGTGGCCGCCCGCCGGGCCAGCTGCGCGGACGCCTGGCCCCTCAGGGGGACCTGGACCGGCACGCCGGCCGGCTGGCGCGCCGGATCGGGGGCACCGTAGGCCTCGATCTCGTCCACGGTCAGCAGCACGTCGTCCGGCCCTGCCAGCCGTGTGGGGAAGGCGGCGGCGAGCGCGGCCACGGGCACCTCGTGCCCCCCGACGACGGCGACCCGGCCGCCGTCGGGATCGTCCAGGAGGGAGCCCACCCGGTCGATGAACGCCTGCACCTCACCGCCGGACTGCTCCCAGGAGAAGATGCGCCGGCGCACCTCCGGGCCGTACAGCTCCCCCAACGGGCCGTGTGCGGCACCCCGTGCCGGAGCGACGCCCGGTCGCGCGGCCGGGCGGCTGTCACCGGGCCCTGCAGCCGGGCGGCCGTCGTAGGGCCGTCCGGAGGTGCGCGCCGGGGCGGGCGTGCGGGCGGACGCGGGAGTAGGCGCTGCGGTGGGCTCGTGCGCGGGCTCTGAGTCGGAGGTGGGCGCAGAGGCGGACTCGGAGGTGGGCTCGGGAGCGGATGCACGGGTGGCGGCCGGGACGGACCCGTACGCGGCGACCCAGCCGGCGGCCAGCCAGGGCGCCCCGGTGCCCATCGGGGCGCGGACGATGAGCAGCCGCTCCTCGCCGGAGGGCGTCCGGAGGAACCGGTTGAGGGCCGGGTGGGAGGCTCCGAGGTCTTCGAAGAGTGGGGTCGGCGTCATCGGCTCGGGTCCGGGATCAGTCATTCCGCTGGCGGATCTGCGCTAGTGGCACGGGGAAAGACCAGCGTGTCACAGGCGTGCGGCGGATGTCCCGGCGCGGTCGACCGGCGGGGTCCGCGTATCCGAAGCGTCCAGCGCCACCCGGCAAGAGGTCCCGGCCGGCGCAGCCCGGTGAGACGCCCGCTCCGGCGCACCCCGGCGAGGTCCCGGCCGGCGCAGCCCGGTGAGACGCCCGCTCCGGTGCCACCCGGCAAGACGTGTGCGCCTGGTTGCGGATAGATCGAGCCGACCCCCATGAGATTCCCCCTCCACGTCGGTGTTCGCATCGTACGCCGGACCGGGGACGACGTGACATCACACACGTCATGTTGGTGTCCGCTGCCTCGTCGCAGGCCACCTCTGAGGCGTGGATCACGGGTTCTGTAGGCTGGTCCCCACTGTCACATCACGCCCGCCGTCCCGCCGATCCGTTCGCGGGTCCGGCCGGCCTCGCACCGCTCCCGCCGCACCCACCACGGCGGGGAGGAGACACAGAAGAAGGGGACATCCTTGTGAGATCCATCCAGAACAGGCCTGCCCTGGCGGTGATCGTCGCACTGGCCGCCCTGGTCTTCGGCGGCGCCTCCCTCTCGGGCGCCACCGCCCTGGCGACCGCGCCGTCGGCCGCTGCGGCGACGCCCGCGGGATCCGGCCAGACCTACACGATCGCCACGGACACCACGTTCGCGCCCTTCGAGTTCCGCGACTCCTCCGGGGAGCTGACCGGCATCGACATCGACATCATGGAGTCGATCGCCGAGGACCAGGGATTCGAGGTGGAGTGGCAGTCCCTCGGCTTCAACGCCGCCCTGCAGGCCGTGCAGTCCGGCCAGGCCGACGGCGTGATCGCCGGCATGGGCATCACCGACGAACGCCGCGAGATCTTCGACTTCTCCGAGCCCTACTTCACGGGCACCCTGACCCTGGCCGTGAACGAGGGCGACGAGGGCGAGATCACCGGCTTCGAGTCCCTCGAGGGCAAGACCCTGGCCGTGAAGACCGGGTCCCTGTCCGAGGAGGAGGCGAAGGCGAACCAGGAGGAGTTCGGCTTCGAGCTGCTCCCGCTGGACCAGACCACCACGATGGTGGAGTCCGTGAAGTCCGGCAACGCCGATGCCCTGATGGACGACTACCCGATCATCGCCTACGGCGTGGAGCAGGGCTCCGGCCTGGTCACGGTCGGTGAGCAGATCCCCACGGGTGACTACGGCTTCGCCGTCAACAAGGGCGACAACGCCGAGCTGCTGGCCATGTTCGACGCCGGCCTGGCCGAGCTGCAGGCCTCCGGCGAGTACGACGAGATCGTGAACCGCTACCTGGGCGGCGAGGGCGAGGACGACGGGGTGGACCGCTCCACGTTCTGGGGCCTGCTCGTCACCTCGTTCCCCGCCCTGATGTCCGGCCTGGGCAACACCCTGCTGGTCACCGCCATCTCCTTCGCCCTGGCCATGGTGCTGGGCCTGCTCTTCGGGTTCATGAAGATCGCCCGCAACCCCGTCCTGCGGGGCATCGCGGTCACCTTCATCAGCATCTTCCGCGGCACCCCGATCCTCGTCTGGGCGTTCTTCTTCTACTTCGGCCTGCCGCAGCTGATCGGCACCAACGTCAACATCTGGGTGGCCGGCGTGCTGACGCTGACGCTCAACGGTGCGGCGTACATCGCCGAGATCGTCCGCGGCGCCGTCCAGTCGGTGGACCCCGGCCAGATGGAGGCCTCGAGGTCCCTGGGCCTGGGCTACGGCAAGTCCATGCAGCGCGTGGTGCTGCCGCAGGCGTTCAAGATGATGACGCCCTCGTTGATCAACCAGCTGGTCATCATGCTCAAGGACTCCTCCCTGCTGCTGGCCATCGGCTTCGCCGAGCTGCTCTACCAGGCCCAGCAGATCTACGCCGCGAACTTCCGCGTCACCGAGGTGCTGCTGATCGTGGCCGTCATCTACTTCGTGGCCATCACGCTGCTGACCCAGCTCGCCAACTACGTGGACAGGAAGGTCAACAAATGAGCACCCAGGCCGTAGAGAGCACCGGCGGGACCGCCCCGAGCCGCAAGGTCGTGGTGGACGTCCAGGACCTCACCAAGTCCTTCGGCGACCACGAGGTGCTCAAGGGCATCACCGGACAGATCCACGAGGGCGAGGTGCTGTGCGTCATCGGCCCCTCCGGCTCCGGCAAGTCCACCTTCCTGCGCTGCCTGAACCGGCTCGAGGAGCCCACGGGCGGCACCGTGCGGGTCGGCGACTTCGACCTCACGGACCCGAAGGTGGACATCAACAAGGTCCGCCGCCACATCGGCATGGTGTTCCAGCAGTTCAACCTGTTCCCCCACATGACCGTGGCGGAGAACATCATGCTGGCCCCCACCGAGGTCAAGAACGTCTCCAAGGCCGAGGCACGGCAGACCGCCGAGCGGCTGCTGGACCGTGTGGGACTGAAGGACAAGGCCGACGCGCGGCCGGCGTCGTTGTCCGGCGGCCAGAAGCAGCGCGTGGCCATCGCCCGGGCGCTGGCCATGAGCCCGCAGATCATGCTCTTCGACGAGGCGACCTCCGCCCTCGACCCCGAGATGGTGGGCGAGGTGCTGCAGGTCATCCGCGACCTGGCCGTGGAGGGCATGACCATGGTGCTGGTCACCCACGAGATGGGCTTCGCCCGCGAGGTGGCCGACCGGGTGCTGTTCATGGACCACGGGAAGATCGTGGAGGTCGGCCCGCCGGAGCAGATCTTCGACAACCCGCAGCAGCCGCGACTGCAGGAGTTCCTCTCCAAGGTCCTCTGACCGGGCAGGGCGTTGCGCAATACGGCACGGCTCCGTAGGTTAATAGGTAAGCCTTACCTCATTCGAGGATCCCGAGGCGTCCCCGACCCGACGGAGTCCCCCTGCCATGACCGTGACGGCCACCCGGACCTACCCCGCCACGCGCGCCTACCGGACGCGCGTGACCCGGATCGACCCGCTCAGCGAGCACTTCGTGCGCTTCACGCTGGCCGACGAGGACCTGCAGTTCTTCGGCACCGGGGGCCTGGACCAGCGGATCAAGCTGATGATCCCGCGCGCCGACGGCTCGCTGCCGGACGTCGGGCTGTTCGAGGATCCCGCTCCCCCGATGATGGAGTGGTACCAGCGGTGGCGGTCCCTGTCCGAGGAGGAGCGCAACCCCATGCGGACCTACACCGTCCGCGCCGTGCGCCCCGCCGAGCGGGAGATCGACGTGGACTTCGTGCTGCACGGCACCGACGGGCCCGCCTCGGCGTGGGCGTCCACCGCGGCGGTGGGCGACGAGCTCGTGGTCATCGGTCCGGACGAGCGCTCCGAGACCGGCGGACGAGGCCGCAGCGGGGGCATCGAGTGGGACCCGGGCGAGGCCACCACCCTGCTGCTGGCCGGCGACGAGACCGCCGCCCCCGCCATCTGCGCCATCCTCGAGACCCTCGACGAGCGCTACTCCGGCCACGTGTACGTCGAGGTGCCCACGGCCCAGGACACCCTGCCGGTCCACACCCGTGCCTCCGTGCAACTGCAGTGGCTGCCCCGCGACGACCGCCCCCAGGGCGAGGCGCTGACCGAGGCCCTGCGCGCCTGGGGCCGGGACCACGGCGCCGCGGTCGCGGGGACGGGTGTTGTGATCGCGACCAGACGTCCCGACGGCGGCGGGGCAGGTGCCGCGGCGGGGATCGGTGCCGGGACCGAGACAGGCGTCGCCATCGAGGCCGAGGCCGACAGCGAGGCCCCGCTCTGGGACGTGCCCACCGAGGGGCCGCACGGGCGCTGGTACGCGTGGCTGGCCGGTGAGGCCGGGGCGATCACGTCGATCCGGCGGCACCTCGTGAAGGACCTCGGGATCGACCGCAAGTGCGTGTCCTTCATGGGTTACTGGAAGCAGGGCCGCGCCGAGGGCAGCTGATCCCGCGCCCGGTCCCCGGGCATGCTGCAGCCCTCAGGGCACTGCAGCCCTCATGGCACTGCAGCCCTCATGGCGCGGCAGCCCCGGCCTGACGCTCGGGAACCCGTGCCGGCAGTGCGTTCCCGCCGGCAGGCCGGGGCGCCGCCGCAGGACATCCTCGACGACGGCAGGCCGGGATCCCCGGCTCCAGGCCCCCCGCCGACCACGTCGCCCGGGGGCACTGCCTTGGAACGTTCCCGGCCATCGCGTCCCCGCCGACCGCGTCCTCGGGGCCCATCCGGTGCGCCCTCGCCCTGAAGCAGTCCGGTCCGTGACAGTCGCGGCTGCAGGCGGCCGCGCACCAGGTGGATACCGCTGCGCATTCCTGCAGGCTGAGACACGGCTTAAACCGCAGAACCCCGCGGCCTGGTCCGTGAGGACCGGGCCACGGGGTTCCGTGGGCCGAGAGCGGCAGGCGAGCTGCCGCCGTCGGGAACTGCCGTGAGGCAGCGAAGGATCAGCGCTTCGAGAACTGCGAGGCCTTGCGGGCCTTCTTGAGGCCGGCCTTCTTGCGCTCGATGACGCGAGCGTCGCGGGTCAGGAAGCCGGCCTTCTTGAGGGCCGGGCGGTTGTTCTCCCGGTCGATCTCGTTGAGGGCACGGGCCACGCCCAGGCGCAGGGCGCCGGACTGACCGGAAGGGCCACCGCCGGAGATGCGGGCGATGACGTCATAGGCACCCTCGAGCTCGAGGAGCTTGAAGGGGTCGTTGACTTCCTGCTGGTGCAGCTTGTTCGGGAAGTAGGTCTCGAGGCTGCGGCCGTTGATGGTCCACTGGCCGGAGCCGGGGATCACGCGGACGCGGGCGATGGCCTGCTTGCGACGACCCACGGCGCCACCGGCGACGGTCAGGGCCGGGCGCTCGGAGACCGCAACGGCCTCGGCAGCGGGGGTGGACTCGGAGGTGTAGCTGGTCAGCTCCACTTCCTCGGTCGACTCATTCTCATTCAGAGTCATGGTTCTCCTTGAAAGATTGTGGTGGGGCTGACCCGTTACTGGGCGACCTGGGTGATCTCGAACGTCTTCGGCTGCTGGGCGGCGTGCGGGTGCTCGGCACCGCGGTACACCTTGAGCTTGTGGATCTGCTCAGCGGCCAGGGAGTTCTTCGGGAGCATGCCGCGGACGGCCTTCTCCACGGCGCGGACCGGGTTCTTCTCCAGCAGTTCCGCGTAGGACACGGACGAGAGACCACCCGGGAAACCGGAGTGGCGGTAGGCCCGCTTCTTCTCGAGCTTGGCGCCGGTCAGGGCCACCTTCTCGGCGTTGATGATGATGACGAAATCGCCCATATCCATGTGGGGGGCGAAGGTCGGCTTGTGCTTTCCGCGCAGCAGAGTTGCGGTCTGGCTGGCAAGACGACCCAGCACGACGTCAGTGGCGTCGATGACGTGCCACTGGCGGTCGGCGTCGCCGGGCTTGGGAGTGTACGTACGCACGGTGTTTGCCTTCGTGTTCGGTGTCGGTACAGTGACCTGGCCGCAGGGCGTGAGTCCGCGGGCGGGCACTGAGTTCTTCGGTGCGCAACCGGTACATCAGGTGAGGACTGATGTGAGGCCGGGTCCGAAAGCTTCCCGGCGGCGCTCCGGGCGTTAGTGACCATGCAACCAGGCCACCCGAGGGCACAGCGAATCCGGGAAAGGACACGCACAACGAAGATTCATACTACCGGACCGACGCACGGCGGGCAAAGCGTGGGTTCGGACGGCGCCCGGTTGCCGGTGGGCGCAGGTCCGGGGTCGACGTCGGGCGGCCGGGATACCGAGGTTGGGCACCCGGGGCGGGACGGGGCCGGGCCGGGCGCCCGGGATGAGGCCGGGCGGGGCGGCAGCCGGCGTTCGCACCGGCGGGGCGGCAGCCGGCGTTCG
>NZ_DAOMPX010000029.1:9375-39393 GCF_035445025.1 Citricoccus sp.
GGGAGCCGGGAGTGACGCCCGACCCCACTCCGAACTCCACAGGTGACCACTTACCGCGTGTCGTCCACAGATTCTCTCAATCGCTTTCCTCTCCACGAGGCTCGTGATGGGATGGATGTATTCGAACATCAGTTCTACAACCGGGGTCAACAGCCTCCGGGGCAGGCCGGGAGGAGGCCAGGATGACGGCGCAGGAACATGAGACTCCCGCGGCACCTCTCGCCGACGACCTCGACCTGCTGCCTCTCGAGGAGCTCATTCGGCTCGCCTCTGCGGCATCCACGTCGCTGACGCGCAGGCTCTCATCTGCACGGTCACTGGACGAACTCGCTCCCGTGCTCCACCGGGAGGGGCGTGAGCGCGACTGTGGAACCATGCGTCACCCCAATGGTTCGTCAGGCACGGAAACCGCAGTGGACCGCCTGCCACCGTCGACTCCCTGCGCCCAATCCTCGCGCGCGTCCCGTGCTGATGTGATGGATGGGAGACCTCTCCCGGGGGTTGACATCGAGGATGCCACTCTCACGCTGCCGGCCCTCCACCACGCGCTCGAGACTGTGGCCCGCTCCGTCACGGCGGCGCAGATGTCCCTGGCGGGCCACACGGCGGAGGTCTTCGACCTGCCGGCCGAGAGGTCTCGGCTGCTCGGGATGCCGGAGGGCAAGACGGCATTCCGGGACACGGCCGACTACCTGCGGGGCGTGCTTCGCGTGGACATCTCCGAGAGCAGGCGCAGGCTTCGCCATGCCGCCGTCCTCTGCGAGTCACGGGCCATGACGGGCGAGACTCTGCCTCCTCGGCTTCCCCAGCTCGCCGGCGCCGTGCTCGAGGGCCTGCTGGACCGATCCGCCATCGACCACGTCAACAACACCCTGGCCGAGGCTCGCACGATCGCCGACCGCGCAGGCATCGATCCCCAGGCCGCGGACCACATGATCCGCCAGGGCGAAAACCTCATGGTCGAGCAGGGGCAGACCATGGACCCGCGAAACCTGCAGAAGGTGTGCCATCACTGGTTGAAGCACTTCGAGGCTGCAGTGGATCCTGACGGGAAGGAACCGGTCGACCTCGATTCCCCACGGCTCCAGGGGCTGGTGCACAAGGGCAAGAGCAACGGTTTCCATCAGTGGTTGCTGTCCGCGAACGACGCCCAGCACGAGATCCTCATGACCATCGCCTCTGCTGCGACCAATCCCCGGGCCCGGCAGAACAGCCCCGAACCCGGGCAGGCCGCGCGCGGAGCGGAGGCCGACGACGGCGATACCGAACCACCGACCGATCCGCGCACGGACAACCAGAAGCGGCTCGACGGCCTGATTGCCTGCCTGTCCGGAGGCCTCGCCGTGGCCGACAGCAAGACCCTCCCCTGGACGGGCGGGATGCGCCCCCAGGTGGCCGTGACTATCGATTACCGGACGCTGCTGCGGGATCTCGTGGACACGGGAACCATCACCGTGGAGGACCTGGCCCGGTTCCAGTCGCATGCTGCCTTCACCGGGACGGTCCACCCACAGAACATCCGCACCCTGGCCTGCGACGCGGACATCCTGCCGGTGGTCCTGGGTGGTGACGGCCAGGTGCTTGACGTCGGACGGGCCCAGCGGCTCTTCCCCGCACGGCTCCGTCAGGCCATCGCTGCCAGGGACGGCGGTTGCGCTGCACCGGGATGCAGCATTCCTGCACCGTGGTGCGATGTCCACCACGTGGAGCACTGGGAACGGGGTGGACCCACGTCTGCGGACAACGGGGTACTGCTGTGCAACCATCATCATCACGCGGTGCACGCCGGCGCCTGGGAGATCGACATGAGATCCGGGCGGCCGTGGTTCATACCGGCTCCCTATCTGGATCCACGGCAGCGACCCCAGCGCAACCGATACTGGCGGCAGTAGTGGGTCCCGCGAGCGCGGTCTGCCGTGCGGTTGTTTCAGGACCCGTTGCCGACGTTCGGCCGTCCTCGCGCGACCGTTTCGTGGCTGCGGCGCTTGGCGCGCGTTCCCTCGGCACGGGCGGCATGGGCACCCGGGTCGGCGCCGTCGTCCGGATACCGGACGTGTTCCAGTACCAGGGCGTGCGGCGGCGCAAGCTTGGTCTGCGAGTCGCGGACCATGACCTCCAACCGCTCGGCGACCCAGCCCTGTCCGTGACGGCCCTCCCCCACCTGGATGACGGCGGCCACCAGCGCCCGCACCATGTTGTGGCAGAACGCATCGGCCTGCAGCCGGGCGACGATGACGCCGCTCTGGGCATCCCGCGTGAATCCGAAATCCTGCAGTTCCCGGATGGTCGTGGCCCCGTCGCGCGGCCTGCAGAACGTCAGGAAGTCGTGCAGACCCAGGACGGAGACCGCCTCCGCATGCATCGCCTCGACGTCCAGGGCGGTCTTGTGCCAGAACGTGTAGCGGCGGTTCAGGGGGTCACGGGTTTCCGGCGCGTCGCTGATCGCGTAGCTGTAGGACCGCCACAGGGCGGAGAATCGCGCGTCGAAACCCTCGGGCGCCCGTGCGGCGCGGTGGATGGTCAGGGCCCCGTGTTCGCGGCTGAGGGCGCCGGACAGCCGCCGCACCAGCGTCGACGCCGGATCCAGACCCTCGCGGCCGCGCGTGACCCCCAGCCACTCGGCCTCGGTCAGGTCGAAGTGGACGACCTGTCCCCGAGCATGCACGCCCGCGTCCGTGCGACCGGCGACGACCGTTCGCACGGGACGGCGGATGATCATCCCCAGGCCGTCTTCCAGTGCCCCCTGGACGGTGGGCAGCCCCGGCTGGGTGGCCCAGCCGTTGTAGTCCGTGCCGTCGTAGGCGAGGTCCAGCCTGACGCGGACGAGTGCGGGATCCGAGGGTGCACCTCCAGAAAGCGCCGAGTCGCTCGGTACGGTTTCGGGCGTCGAGGGCATGGGGTTCATCCTAGGACGGAGACCGGAGCGGTGCGGCCGGGACGGCAGAATGACAGGCATGGAACCGTGGATGTCCTACCTGCTGACCGTCACGCCGGGCATCATCCTGGTGTCTGTCGTCGTGATGCTCCTCCCCCGTCAGGCCCACGGTGTACGGGTCCTGGTGCTGATCCTGGGATTCATCTTTGCCCGGGACGCGATGACCTCCCACGGGCTCTGGAAGTTCGGCACGACGGACGTCGGTTCCGCCGTGGAGGCCGCCCCGTTCGAGATACCGCGGCTCTGGTTGCGGTTCACCGACGATCCGATCGCGCTGCTCGTGCTGGCGGTCGCCTCGCTCGTGTTGGCGGCCGGCGCCGTGCTGGCGTGCCGGGAACAGCGCTGGACCGTCCTGTGGACCGGACACCGCTGGTGGACCTCGGTCCTGGCCGGCGTGCTGGGCATGGCCCTCATCGTGCTGCCGTTCCTGTGGCTGTACGGCACGATCGGCGCGTGGTTCCCGGCGTTGTCGGGCGGAATGCCGGTGATCCCCGTCGAGGACCGCGGCGGCACCGTCCCCGCGGGGTTACTGATCGTGCTCGCGGTGTTCGCCCTGTGCGGCAACCTCCTCGAGGAGGTGCTGTTCCGCGGCTTCCTCCAGGCGCACCTGGAGGACGAGAGTCCAGGCCGGAGCGGCCGCTGGAGGGCCGCCCTGCTGTCGGGCCTGATCTTCGCAGCCGGACACCTGTTCCTGGCCTACACCGTGACCGATATCGGCTGGCCGCTGGTCGCGTTCACGCTCTTCGAAGGACTCGTCTGCGCCATCGTGGCGTTGCGGCACGGTGTCCTCGGGTCGACGGTCGCCCACGGCGGGGCCATCTTCGTACTGGCCTCAGGGCTGGTCTGACCCACCCGTCGCCCGCCCACGCACCGCGGCCCCCACGCGGCCCTGGCCCGCCCCCGCCTCCATCCCCAACGCAACGACCCGCCTCCCCCACGCAGGTGGGGAAAGCGGGTCGGAACGACGCAGTCGCGAACAGCGGGGCTGTCACGGACGGCGGGTGAGGATCACTTGTCCTCGGACTTCTCCTCGGCCGGAGCCTCGGTGGAGTCGGCGGACTCGGTCTCGGCAGCGGCCGGGGTATCGGCCTCAGCGGCCGGAGCCTCAGCGGTCTCGGCCTCGTTGACCGGAGCCTCGGTGGCCTCGGTCTCGGCGGCCGGGGCAGCCGGAGCGGCGGTCTCGGTGGCCTTCTCGGCCTCCTGGACCACGGCCTGCTTCGGGGACACCGGCTCCATGACGAGCTCGATGACGGCCATCGGGGCGTTGTCGCCGTGACGGTTGCCGATCTTGGTGATGCGGGTGTAGCCACCCTCGCGGTTGGCCATGGCCGGTGCGATCACGGTGAAGAGCTCGTGCACGATCGTCTTGTTCGTGCGGTTCTTCGCCGAGATGATGCCCTGGACCTTGCGGCGGGACGCGAGGTCACCCTTCTTGGCGAAGGTGATCAGGCGCTCGGCGAAGGGACGCAGGCGCTTGGCCTTGGTCACCGTCGTGGTGATCTTCTTGTGCTCGAACAGGTTGGCCGAGAGGTTGGCCAGCATGATCCGCTCGTGGGCAGGGCCGCCGCCCAGGCGCGGTCCCTTGGTGGGGGTAGGCATTGGTGATTCTCCTCAGATGGACCCTGACGGCTGCCGGCCATCAGGACGCTATGGGTGGTGGTACGGCGGCTCAGTACTCGGCGCCGTAGGACTCCTCGTCCGACTCCTGGGAGTGCAGCGAGGGGTCGTAGCCAGCCGGGGAGTCCTTCAGGGACAGACCCAGTTCGGTCAGCTTTTCCTTGACTTCGTCGATGGACTTGGCACCGAAGTTCCGGATGTCCATCAGGTCGGCCTCGGAGCGAGCGACCAGCTCGCCGACGGTGTGGATGCCCTCGCGCTTCAGGCAGTTGTACGAGCGCACGGTCATCTCCAGCTCCTCGATCGGCAGGGCCAGATCGGTGGTGATGTCGGTCTCCGTCGGGTTCGGGCCGATCTCGATGCCCTCGGCATCGACGTTCAGCTCGCGAGCCAGCCCGAACAGCTCCACCAGGGTGGTGCCGGCCGAGGCCACGGCGTCACGCGGAAGCATGGACTCCTTGGTCTCGACGTCGAGGATCAGGCTGTCGAAGTCGGTGCGCTGCTCCACACGGGTGGCCTCGACCTTGAAGGTGACCTTCAGGACCGGAGAGTAGATGGAGTCGACCGGAATCCGGCCGATCTCGGCATCCGCGCTCTTGTTCTGGGCGGCGGTGACGTAACCACGGCCACGCTCGACGATGAGCTCCATGTCGAACTTGCCCTTGCCGTTCAGCGTGGCGATGTGCAGGTCCGGGTTGTGGACCTCGACGCCGGCCGGGGACGTGATGTCCGCGGCGGTGACGACGCCGGGGCCCTGCTTGCGCAGGTACGCCACGACGGGCTCATCGTGCTCGGAGGAGACCGACAGCTTCTTGATGTTCAGGATGACCTCGGTGACGTCTTCCTTCACACCGGCGACGGTGCTGAACTCGTGCAGCACGCCATCCACGCGGATGCTGGTGACAGCAGCGCCCGGGATGGAGGACAGCAGGGTCCGGCGAAGGGAGTTGCCGAGGGTGTAGCCGAAACCCGGCTCCAGGGGCTCGATGACGAATCGGGAGCGGTTGTCGGATACGACTTCTTCAGTCAGCGTGGGGCGCTGTGCAATGAGCACTGACATTTCCTTTCGGCGAGCGTCCGCCATATGACGCACACGATGGGTGGAAACGAATGGGGTGGGCTGGAAGCACCGGCGCGCACGCCCCGCGACGGGCGGCCCTCACGAGAGAACTCGAGTGAGGACCGCACGCCCGGGGCGTGCGCTCGGCACGGGGGTCAGACGCGGCGGCGCTTGGCCGGACGGCAACCGTTGTGGGCGGAGGGGGTGACGTCCGAGATGGAGCCCACCTCGAGCCCGGCGGCCTGCAGCGAACGGATCGCGGTCTCGCGGCCGGAGCCGGGACCCTTCACGAACACGTCCACCTTGCGCAGCCCGTGCTCCTGAGCGGCCTTGGCGGCCTTCTCAGCGGCCATCTGGGCGGCGTAGGGGGTGGACTTGCGCGAACCCTTGAAGCCCACCTCGCCGGCCGAGGCCCACGAGATGACAGCACCGGTGGTGTCCGTGATGGACACGATGGTGTTGTTGAAGGTGCTCTTGATGTGGGCCTGGCCCACGGTGATGTTCTTCTTGTCCTTGCGACGAGGCTTGCGGACACCCGCAGCACGTGTCTTGGGGGGCATGTGTGTCTCCTACGAAAGCTGGATCTGGGCGGGACCCGGACTCGCTGTGCGGCACAACCGTGCAGCCAGCCAGGCCCGGATCGAGGCGATAGAGCCGGGAAGCGTTACTTCTTCTTGCCGGCGACGGTCTTCTTCGGACCCTTGCGGGTACGGGCGTTGGTCTTGGTGCGCTGGCCGCGGACGGGCAGTCCACGACGGTGACGCAGCCCCTCGTAGGAGCCGATCTCCACCTTGCGGCGGATGTCCGCGGCGACCTCGCGCCGCAGGTCGCCCTCGACCTTGAAGTTGGCCTCGATGTAATCGCGCAGAGCCACCAGCTGTTCGTCGCTGAGATCCTTCACGCGGGTGTTCGGGTCGACCCCGGTCGCTGCCAGGGTCTGCTCGGCGCGGGTCTGGCCCACACCGAAGATGTACGTGAGAGCGATGACGATGCGCTTCTCGCGCGGGATGTCGACGCCTGCTAGACGTGCCATATGGCCGTCCTCCTCGTTCTTCTGAAGCAAAGGTCTGCACCAGCACGTCCCCTCCCCCGGGAATCACCGTGACGTGGATTCCCTGCGGTGCCCTGTACGGCGGTCCCGGCGAAGTTCCGGGTTCTCAATCCGCCGACCGGCGTCTCACGCGGTTCGGGTCCCCGGCCTCTGCGTCCAGGGGTTGCCGTGGTCATCCGTGGATGACGCCGGCTGTGCTGCTGTTCGGTCCGGAATGGACCAGGTCCGTCAGGACCGGTGCTGCGCGTGGACGATCCCGTCGTGAGACGAGGTCAGCCCTGGCGCTGCTTGTGGCGTGGGTTCTCGCAGATCACCAGAACGCGGCCCTTACGGCGCACGACCTGGCACTTGTCGCAGATCCGCTTCACGCTCGGCTGAACCTTCATGGTTCCTCCTCCAGCGCTAGCTGTTCAGTTAGCAGTTGTGTGGGTGGGTTTACTTGTAGCGGTACACGATTCGACCCCGGTTGAGGTCGTAGGGGCTAAGCTCAACGACGACCCGGTCCTCAGGGAGGATCCGGATGTAGTGCTGACGCATCTTTCCCGAGATCGTGGCCAGAACGACGTGCTCGTTCTGCAGGCGGACGCGGAACATCGCATTCGGCAATGCCTCGCTGACCGTGCCCTCGACCTCGATGACACCTTCCTTCTTAGCCATGTCCTCCACTTACGTTGTGCCCGCTCCCCGCAACCGGTGACACGGGGCCACGGCGGCGGGAGGACGGACGGGGATGTTTCCAATTGCCCGATCGGGGCGTGGACACGCACCGTAGAGACAACCAGCAATCTATGGTACTGGCTTTGGTGGAGGAAGGGAAATCAGCAGGCCACGGGGAGGAATCTACCGGTCACTCGCCGAGGGGCACCGGAACCACGCCGTGCGCGGCCAGGCCGGCCGCGCCGCCGTCGGGCTCGGTGAGGACCCAGATGCCACCGCGGTGGCGCGCCACCGAGTGCTCCCACTGGCTGGCGCGCGCGCCGTCCCGGGTGACGACGGTCCAGTCGTCCTCCAGCACGTCCGTCTCGAGCGAACCGCGCACCAGCATGGGCTCGATCGCCAGGCACAGGCCCGGCTTGACCTTCGGCCCGCGGTGCTTCGAGCGGTAGTTGAGCACGTCCGGGGCCTGGTGCATGGCGGTGCCGATGCCGTGGCCCACGTAGTCCTGCAGGATGCCCAGCGGGGCGCCCGGCTGCGAGCTGACGAAGTCGTCGATCGCGTCCCCGATGTCCCCCACGTACTTGGCCGTGGCCAGGGCCGCGATGCCCACCCACAGCGCCTGGCGGGTGATCTCGGAGAGCCGCTCGTCCTCGGGATCGGCGGTCCCGGCCGCCGAGCTGCCCAGGATGACCGTCCGCGCGGAGTCCGAGTGCCAGCCGTCGATGATGCAGCCGCCGTCGATCTTCAGCACGTCCCCGGCCTGCAGCACCCGGTCGCCCGGGATCCCGTGCACCACCTCCTCGTTCACCGAGGCGCAGATGGTGGCCGGGTAGCCGTAGTAACCCAGAAAGTTCGGCGTCGCGCCGGCCTCCGCCAGGACCCCGGCGAAGACGGCGTCGACGGCGGCCGTTGTCGTCCCGGGGACCGCGGCGGCGACGGCGGCGTCCAGGGCCCGGTGCAGGACCAGTCCCGCGCGGTGCATGGTCTGCATCTGCGGGACGGTCTTCAGCTCGACCTGGCGGCGGTTCAGCATGGGTGGGCGCTCAGGACTCAGCGTCGCCGGCGTCGACCGTGGACACGGCCGGGATGCTGCCGGTGCGCTCACGCACGGAGTACACGGCCTGCAGCAGGCGCTCGGTGACGTCGTCGATCTGGCCGGTGCCGTCCACGCGGGTGACGATGCCGCGGTCCGCGTAGGACTCGATCACGGCGGCGGTCTCCTCGTGGTACAGGTCCAGGCGGTGCTGGATGACCTCTGCGGTGTCGTCGGCGCGGCCCTCGACCTCCGCGCGGTGCAGCAGGCGGGTGACGAGCTCCTCGTCCGGGACGGTCAGCTCCACGACCACCGCGAGCTCCTGGCCGGACTCGGCCAGCATCGCGTCCAGCGCCTTGACCTGGCCCGCGGTGCGGGGGTAGCCGTCGAGCAGGAAGCCGCGCTCGGCGTCCGAGTGCGTCAGGCGGTCCGCCACCATGCGGTTCGTGACGTCGTCCGGGACGAAGTCACCGTTGTCGATGAAGACCTTGGCCTCCTTGCCGAGGTCCGTCATCTCCTTGACGTTGTACCGGAAGATGTCGCCCGTGGAGATGGCCACGATGCCGAGCTTGTCCGCGATACGGGCGGCCTGCGTGCCCTTGCCGGACCCGGGAGGGCCCATGATCAGCATTCGGGTCATGGTGGTTCCTTACTGTCGATACGGAGGATCGGATCCGGACGGATCGCGGCTCAGTTTCCTTCAGGGAAGGACGGATGGGGTCACGGGGAATGCTACCTGCTAGCGCAGCAGCCCCTCGTAGTTGTGTTGCTCCATCTGTGCATTGATCTGCTTGATGGTCTGCAGGGCCACGCCCACCATGATGAGGATGGAGATCCCCCCGAACGGGAAGTTCTGGTCCGCGTTGATCAGCACGAACGCGATCATGGGGATCATCGCCAGCACGCCCAGGTAGAGGGCGCCCGGGAAGGTGATGCGGCTGATGACGTACTCGAGGTACCGCTCGGTCGGCCGGCCGGCGCGGACACCGGGGATGAAGCCGCCGTATTTCTTCATGTTGTCGCTGATCTCCACCGGGTTGAACGTGATCGTCACGTAGAAGTACGTGAACCCGATGGTGAGCAGGAAGAACAGCGTCATGTAGACCGGGTGGGACCCGGTGCCGAAGTACTCGGAGAGGAAGATGACCCACTGCGGCGGCGGGGAGCCGTCCTGCGGGGTGTTGAACTGGATGAGGATGCCCGGGAGCATCATGATCGAGGACGCGAAGATGACGGGGATGACACCGGCCATGTTCACCTTGATCGGGATGTAGGTGGTGGTGCCGCCCACGGTGCGCCGGCCGATCTGGCGCTTGGCGTACTGCACCGGGATCCGGCGCTGGGACTCCTCCACGAACACCACGGCCATGATGGTCAGCAGTCCGACCACCAGCACGATGCCGAAGACCCGCCAGCCCTGGGTGGTCCAGATCTGGCCCAGGCCGGCCGGGAAGCCGGCGGCGATGGACAGGAAGATCAGCAGGGACATGCCGTTGCCGACACCCTTCTCGGTGATCAGCTCGCCCAGCCACATGATGACGATCGTGCCGGTGGTCAGGGTGACGATCAGCAGCAGCACGGTCCACAGGTTGTCGGCCGGGACGATCGGCAGGTTGCAGCCGAGCAGCGCTCCCGTGCGGGCCAGCGAGGCGATCGTGGTGGCGTTGAGCAGGCCGAGGGCGATGGTCAGGTACCGGGTGTACTGGGTCAGCTTGGACTGGCCCTGCGCACCCTCCTTCTGCAGCTCCTCGAAGCGCGGGATGACCACGCGCAGCAACTGCACGATGATCGCCGCGGTGATGTACGGCATGATGCCCAGCGCGAAGATGGAGACCTGCAGCATGGCGCCGCCGGAGAACATGTTCACGAACGAGTACAGCCCACCGGAGGTGTTGCCCTGGGCCAGGCACACCTGGACGGCGCCGTAGTCCACCCCGGGTGCGGGGACGAACGCGCCCAGCCGGTAGATGACGATGATCCCGAGGGTGAACCAGATCTTTCGCCGCAGGTCGGGCGTCCGGAAAACCCGGGCAATCGCGCTGAACAAGCGTCCTCCTGGAGGTGGGGTGGTGGCGTGGTGGTGCCGGGAAGCGGCACGGACCACTGGGCGAGTCTATCGGAAGCAGGACGGCCCCCGTGCCGCAGTCCCCACCGAATGCACGGTGGCGACGGCGGCCCGGGGGCCGTCCTCAGTACTGATCAGGACTGGTCAGAGGGTCTCGGTGGACCCGCCGGCAGCAGAGATCTTCTCGGTCGCGGACGAGGAGAAGGCGTTGGCCTTCACGTTCACGGCCACGGTGATCTCGCCGGTCCCGAGGACCTTCACCGGCTGGTTCTTGCGGACCAGGCCCTTGGCGACCAGGTCGTCCACGGTCACGTCACCGCCGGCCGGGAAGTGCTCCGACAGCTTGTCCAGGTTCACGACCTGGAACTCGACCTTGAACGGGTTCTTGAAGCCGCGCAGCTTCGGCAGGCGCATCTGCAGCGGCAGCTGGCCGCCTTCGAAGCCGGCCTTCACCTGGTAGCGCGCCTTGGTGCCCTTGGTACCGCGACCGGCGGTCTTGCCCTTGGACGCCTCACCACGACCCACACGGGTCTTGGCGGTCTTGGCGCCGGGGGCCGGCCGCAGGTCGTGGACCTTGATGGCGTTCTGGATCTCGTCAGGCATTGTTGACCTCCTCAACCGTCACCAGGTGCGGCACGGTGTTGACCATGCCCACGGTGACCTGGTCGGCCTTGCGGGTGACCGTGTGGCCGATCCGCTTCAGGCCCAGGGACCGCAGGGTGTCCCGCTGGTTCTGCTTTCCGCCGATGACGGACTTCACCTGGGTGATCGCGAGCGTCGCGTCGCTGACCACCACGTTCTTACGGGTGCTTCCGTTGTTGGTGTTATCAGCCATTCGCCGCCACACCTGCCTTCTTCTTCGCACGATCCTGCTCCATGGTGCGGAGCATGGCGTGGGGAGCGACCTCGTCCAGCGACTTGCCACGACGGGCAGCCACGGCCTGGGGCTCCTCAAGCCTCTTCAGGGCGTCGACGGTACCGCGCACGATGTTGATCACGTTCGAGGAACCCATCGACTTGGACAGCACGTCGTGGACACCGGCGCACTCCAGCACGGCGCGCACCGGACCACCGGCGATCACGCCGGTACCCGGGGAGGCCGGACGCAGCAGCACGACGCCGGCGGCGTCCTCACCCTGCACCAGGTGCGGGATGGTGGACCCGACGCGCGGGACGCGGAAGAAGTTCTTCTTGGCCTCTTCCACGCCCTTGGAGATGGCCGCGGGAACTTCCTTGGCCTTGCCGTAGCCGACGCCGACCATGCCGTCGCCGTCACCGACGACCACCAGGGCGGTGAAGGAGAACCGGCGGCCGCCCTTGACGACCTTGGAGACGCGGTTGATGTTCACGACGCGCTCGAGGAACTTGTCCCGGTCGTCGTCGCGCCCACCGCGGCCGCCGCGGTCGTCACGACCACCACGGCCGCCACGACCACCACGGTCGTTGCCACCGCGACCACCGCGGTCGTTGCGGTCGGAACCGCGACCGCCGCGGCCGGCCTCGGTCGACTGGCTCGCCGAACCGGCAGAGGTCTCCGAGACGGTGCCGGCGGCAGTGTTCTCAGTGCTTTCGGTCACCTGAGTGCCCTTCTCGTTGTTGGTCTCGCTCACAGCTGCAGCCCACCTTCCCGGGCGCCGTCGGCGACGGCGGCCACGCGGCCGTGGTACTTGTTGCCGCCGCGGTCGAACACGACGGCCTCAATGCCGGCAGCCTTGGCGCGCTCGGCAACGAGCTCGCCGACGCGCTTGGCCTTGGCGGACTTGTCGCCCTCGAGGGCGCGCACGTCGGCCTCCATGGTGGAGGCGGAGGCCAGGGTCACACCGCGGGTGTCGTCCACGACCTGCACGAACATGTGCCGTGCGGAGCGGTTGACGACCAGGCGCGGACGCACGGCGGTGCCGGAGATCCGCTTGCGGACGCGGAGGTGGCGGCGGGTACGGGAGACGTACTTGCCCTTGCCCTTCACTTTCAGCGTGGACATTACTTACCTGCCTTTCCGGCCTTGCGGCGGATAACCTCGCCGGCGTAACGCACGCCCTTGCCCTTGTACGGGTCGGGCTTGCGCAGCTTGCGGATGTTCGCGGCGGTCTCGCCGACGCGCTGCTTGTCGATGCCGGACACGGTCACCTTGTTGCCCTCGACCTTGAAGGCGATGCCTTCGGGGGCCTTGACGGGAACGGGGTGCGAGTAGCCGAGGGCGAACTCGAGGTCCGAGCCCTTGGCCAGCACGCGGTAACCGGTGCCGATGACCTCCAGCTGCTTCTCGTAGCCGTTGGTCACCCCCACGATCATGTTGTCGATGAGGGTACGGGTCAGTCCGTGCAGGGACCGGGACTCGCGCTCGTCGTTCGGGCGGGTCACCGTCAGGGTGCCCTCCTCGAGGGAGACCTCGATGGGGGTGGCCACCTGGTGGCTCAGTTCACCCTTCGGGCCCTTGACGGACACGGTCGCACCGTCGATGGTGACATCGACGCCGGACGGCACGGTGATCGGAAGACGTCCAATACGTGACATGCTGTTCTACCTTTCTTCCGTCTGCCGTTTACCAGACGTAGGCGAGGACTTCCCCACCCACGCCCTTCTTGGCTGCCTGACGGTCGGTGAGCAGACCGGAGGAGGTGGACAGGATGGCGATACCCAGGCCGCCCAGCACGTGCGGGAGGTTCGTGGACTTGGCGTACACGCGCAGACCGGGCTTGGAGATGCGGCGCAGGCCGGCGATGGCCCGCTCGCGCTGAGGACCGAACTTCAGCTCGATGACGAGCTTCTTGCCCACCTGGGCGTCCTCTTCCTTGTAGTCGGCGATGTAGCCCTCGGCCTTGAGGATGTCGGCGACGCGGATCTTCAGCTTGGAAGACGGCATCTCGACGGAGTCGTGGTAGGCCGAGTTGGCGTTGCGCAGACGCGTGAGCATGTCTGCGACAGGATCTGTCATGGTCATGTGGGCTTCGTGCCCTTCCTCGTCACGGTTTCCCTTCCCGGTTCACCGGTGGGGACCTGCGACGTAGATACTTACTTCTTGTCGGTCGTCTGGAACGGGAAGCCGAGCGCCTTGAGCAGCGCGCGCCCTTCGTCGTCGTTCTTGGCGGTGGTCACCACGGTGATGTCCATGCCGCGCACGCGGTCGATCTTGTCCTGGTCGATCTCGTGGAAGACCGACTGCTCAGACAGGCCGAAGGTGTAGTTGCCGTTGCCGTCGAACTGCTTCGGGCTCAGGCCGCGGAAGTCACGGATACGCGGCAGCGCGAAGGTGACCAGGCGGTCCAGGAACTCCCACATGCGGTCCCCGCGCAGCGTGGCGTGGGTGCCGATCGGCATGCCCTCGCGCAGCTTGAACTGGGCGATCGACTTGCGGGCCTTGGTGACCTGCGGCTTCTGGCCGGTGATCAGGGTCAGGTCGCGGATCGCGCCGTCGATGATCTTCGAGTCCTTCGCGGCCTCGCCGACGCCCATGTTCACGACGACCTTGACCAGGCCGGGGACCTGCATGACGTTGCCGTACTGGAACTCGGACTGCAGGGCAGCCTTGATCTCCTCGCGGTACTTCGTCTTCAGGCGCGGGGTCACCGTCGGGGCAGCGGTGGTGTCTGCAGTCTGCACCTCAGTCATCACAGCTCCTTTCCGGAGGACTTGGCGAACCGGACCTTGACGGTCTTGGTCTCGCCGTTCTTCTCCACGGTCTCGAAGCGGTAGCCCACGCGGGTCGGCTTCTTGGTCTCGGGATCCACGACGGCCACGTTGGAGATGTGGACCGGGGCCTCGACGACCTGCAGGCCGCCTTCGGTGGAACCCTGGTTGTTCTGGCCGGCACGCAGGTGCTTGGTGACGCGGTTCACGCCCTCCACGAGCACGCGGTCACGGGACGGGAAGACCCGCAGGACCTTGCCCTGCTTGCCCTTGTCCTTGCCGGCGATGATCTGGACGAGATCGTCCTTCTTGATCTTTGCCATGGTGGTCAGATCACCTCCGGTGCCAGCGACACGATCTTCATGAACTTCTTGTCGCGCAGCTCGCGGCCCACGGGGCCGAAGATGCGGGTGCCGCGCGGTTCGCCGTCGGTCTTGAGGATGACGGCGGCGTTCTCGTCGAACTTGATGTAGGAACCGTCGGGACGACGGCGCTCCTTCTTGGTCCGGACGATGACGGCCTTGACGACGTCGCCCTTCTTGACGTTGCCGCCGGGGATGGCGTCCTTGACGGTGGCGACGATGGTGTCGCCGATGCCTGCGTAGCGGCGTCCGGAACCACCGAGAACACGGATGGTCAAGATCTCCTTGGCACCGGTGTTGTCGGCGACCTTGAGCCGCGACTCCTGCTGAATCACTAGTTACTCCTGTCGTCGCGCTGGTTCTCCCCCGATGCCGGGCGAGCCTTGCGGAACGGATATTTTGATCATCCCGGGCTGCTTACCCCTGCCCCTGGTGGCGGGTCCGCCGGACCTGTCCGTGCCGCTCCCCCGGTTCAGACGGGGAACGGTGGTTCCAGGACCCGCAGTCCGCAGGGCAAGGCCGAGGCGGCTGGTCGGGAGGTTTTTTGCGAAACCCTTGGCGCGCGGGGTGGATAGTCCCGCCAACAAGGGCGCACAGACATGTCATCCTAGCGCACGAGGGCCCCGGTCTGCTAATTGCAGTCCGGGGCCCTCGTGGCTGAAGCGTGCCTTACTTGGCGCGCTCGATGACCTCGACCAGCCGCCACCGCTTGGTGGCGGAGAGCGGACGGGTCTCGGCGAGCAGCACGACGTCGCCGACGCCGGCGGTGTTCTGCTCGTCGTGGGCCTTGAGCTTCTTCGACGTACGCATGACCTTGCCGTACAGCGCGTGCTTCTTCAGGTCCTGGACCTCGACGACGATGGTCTTGTCCATCTTGTCGGAGACCACGACGCCACGGAGGGACTTGCGGTAGCCGCGGGCGCTGGCCTCGGTCTGGGTGTTCGCAGACTCGGTGTTCGCGTTCTCGGTCACTTGGCCTCCTCCTCGGTCTTCTCGGTCTTGGCAGCCTTGCGGGCGGCCTTCTTGTCGGTCTTCTCGGCCGCCACGTCCTCGGCCGGAGCCTCGACGTCCTCGCGGATCCCGAGCTCGCGCTCCCGCAGGATCGTGTAGATCCGGGCGATGTCCCGCTTGACGGTCTTCAGACGGCCGTGGTTGTCCAGCTGGCCGGTGGCCGACTGGAACCGGAGGTTGAACAGCTCCTCCTTGGAGCGCTTGAGCTCCTCGGCCAGACGGGCGTTGTCCAGGCCGTCCAGGGCCTCGACGTTCAGTTCCTTCGAACCGATAGCCATGATCACTCACCACCCTCTCGGCGGACGATACGTGCCTTCAGGGGCAGCTTGTGCATTGCCAGGCGCAGCGCCTCACGGGCCACGTCCTCGCTGACGCCGGACAGCTCGAAGAGCACACGGCCCGGCTTGATGTTGGCGACCCACCACTCGGGGGAACCCTTACCGGAACCCATGCGGGTCTCGGCAGGCTTCTTGGTGAGCGGGCGGTCCGGGTAGATGTTGATCCACACGTTGCCGCCACGCTTGATGTAGCGGGTCATGGCGATACGGGCGGACTCGATCTGCCGGTTCGTCACGTAGGCCGGGGTCAGGGCCTGGATGCCCCACTCGCCGAAGGTGACGGCGGTGCCGCCCTTGGCGTTACCCGAGCGCTTGGGGTGGTGCTGCTTGCGGTACTTGACTCGACGGGGAATCAGCATCAGGCATTGCCTCCTTCAGCGGCGCCGCCCTGCGGCGCAGTCTGCTGGCCGGCGTCCTGGCGCGGGGCGCGGTCGGTACGGCGACGGCGGTCACCGCCACCCCCCGGGCCACGACGCTCGCCACCACGGCCACGGCCGGACGGGGCTGCGGCTTCCTTGGCGGCCAGTTCCTTGGCCGTCAGGTCGCCCTTGTAGATCCAGACCTTCACGCCGATGCGGCCGAAGGTGGTCTTGGCTTCGAACTTGCCGAAGTCGATGTTCGCCCGCAGGGTGTGCAGCGGCACGCGACCCTCGCGGTAGAACTCCGAGCGGGACATCTCGGCCCCGCCCAGACGACCGGCGCACTGGATCCGGATGCCCTTGGCACCGGCGCGAGTGGCGGACTGGATGGCCTTCTTCATCGCGCGGCGGAAGGCCACGCGCGAGGCGAGCTGCTCGGCCACACCCTGGGCGACCAGCTGGGCGTCGACCTCGGGGTTCTTGACCTCGAGGATGTTCAACTGGATCTGCTTCTTGGTGAGCTTCTCGAGCTCGCCGCGGATACGGTCGGCCTCGGCGCCGCGGCGACCGATCACGATGCCGGGACGGGCGGTGTGGATGTCCACACGCACGCGGTCACGGGTGCGCTCGATCTCCACCTTCGAGATGCCGGCGCGCTCCATGCCGTCGGTCATCAGCTCGCGGATCTTGATGTCTTCCTTGAGGAAGTCCTTGTACCGCTGGCCCTCCTTGCTGGAGTCGGCGAACCAGTGCGAGACGTGGTCGGTGGTGATGCCGAGGCGGAATCCGTTCGGGTTGATCTTCTGACCCATGGGTTACTTCCCCTCCTCTTCCTCGGTGGCAACGACCACGGTCACGTGGCTGGTGCGCTTGTTGATGCGTCCGGCGCGGCCCTGGGCACGCGGCTGGAATCGCTTCATGGTCGGTCCTTCGTCGACGAAGGCCTCGGTGATGAACAGGGCGTCCTCGTTGAACGCCAGGCCCTCACGGTCGGCCTTGACCCGTGCGTTGGCCACCGCGGAGGCGACCAGCTTGTACACCGGCTCCGAAGCGCCCTGCTGGGCGAACTTCAGGATGGCCAGCGCTTCGTTCGCCTGCTTGCCACGGACAAGGTCGACGACGCGCCGGGCCTTCATCGGCGTTACACGCAGGTGGCGCGCAATTGCCTTGGCTTCCATTGCTTTCCTTCTTTCGAATTCTCTATCGGAGGAGCAATCACCGCGGTCAGCGGCGCTTGCCCTTCCGGTCGTCCTTCACGTGGCCGCGGAAAGTCCGCGTGGGGGCAAACTCGCCGAGCTTGTGCCCGACCATCGACTCGGTGATGAACACCGGGATGTGCTTGCGTCCGTCGTGCACCGCGATCGTGTGCCCGAGCATGTCGGGGATGATCATGGACCGGCGGGACCAGGTCTTGATGACGTTCTTGGTGCCCTTTTCGTTCTCAGCGTCCACCTTGAGGTAGAGGTGCTGATCAACGAAGGGGCCCTTCTTCAGGCTGCGTGGCATGTCTCCAGGCTCCTATCGCTTGTTCTTGCCGGTACGGCGACGGCGCACGATGAGCTTGTCGCTTTCCTTGTTCGGGCGGCGGGTGCGGCCCTCGGGCTTGCCGTTGGGGTTGACCGGGTGGCGACCACCGGAGGTCTTGCCCTCACCACCACCGTGCGGGTGGTCGACGGGGTTCATGACCACACCACGGACGGTCGGGCGGACGCCCTTCCACCGCATGCGGCCGGCCTTGCCCCAGTTGATGTTCGACTGCTCGGCGTTGCCGACCTCGCCGACGGTGGCGCGGCAGCGCACGTCGACGTTGCGGATCTCACCGGAGGGCAGGCGCAGCTGGGCGTACTTGCCCTCGCGGGCCACCAGCTGGATGGACGAGCCGGCCGAGCGGGCCAGCTTGGCGCCGCCACCGGGACGGAGCTCGACGGCGTGGATGACGGTACCCAGCGGGATGTTGCGCAGCGGCAGGTTGTTGCCGGGCTTGATGTCCGCGGTGGCACCGGCCTCGACCGTGTCCCCCTGCTTCAGCTTGGCCGGGGCCAGGATGTAGCGCTTGGCGCCGTCCACGTAGTGGAGCAGGGCGATGCGGGCCGTGCGGTTCGGGTCGTACTCGATGTGAGCGACCTTCGCCGGCACGCCGTCCTTGTCGTGGCGACGGAAGTCGACGACGCGGTACTGGCGCTTGTGGCCACCGCCCTTGTGGCGAGTGGTGATCTTGCCGGAGTTGTTGCGGCCGCCGCTCTTGGAGAGCGGGCGGAGCAGCGACTTCTCCGGGGTGGTCCGGGTGATTTCTGCGAAGTCGGCCACGGACGAGCCGCGACGGCCCGGGGTGGTCGGCTTGTACTTACGGATAGCCATGTGTCATTTCCTCGATTAAGTGGTCTCCGCTCCGCCTCAGGCGAGCGGACCTCCGAAGATGTCGATGGTGCCTTCCTTCAGCGTGATGACTGCCCGCTTGGTGTCCTTGCGGGAGCCCCAGCCGAATTTGGTGCGCTTGCGCTTACCGGCACGGTTCAGGGTGTTGATCGAGTCAACCTTGACGGAGAAGATGGCCTCCACCGCCTGCTTGATCTCGGTCTTGTTCGAGCGCGGGTCGACCAGGAAGGTGTACTTACCCTCGTCGATCAGGCCGTAGCTCTTTTCCGACACGACCGGGGCAATGACCACGTCGCGGGGGTTCTTGTTGATGGAGCCGCTCACTGGGCATCCTCCTTCTTCGCGGAAGCCGACTGGACGAAGCCCTCGTAGGCGGCCTGGGTGAAGACCACGTCGTCGCTGACCAGGACGTCGTAGGTGTTCAGCTGGTCGAAGTACAGGGTGTGCACCGACTCCAGGTTGCGTGCGGACAGCGCAGCCGAGTCGTCCGCGCGGTCGATGACGACCAGGACGTTCTTGCGGCCCGCGGTCAGCGAGGACAGGACGGCCTTGGCGCTCTTCGTGGACGGGGCGCCGGCGGCGACCAGTTCCTCGATCACGTGGACACGGCCGTTGCGGGCCCGGTCGGACAGGGCACCGCGCAGGGCGGCGGCCTTCATCTTCTTGGGGGTGCGCTGGGAGTAGTCACGCGGCTCGGGGCCGTGGACGACGCCACCACCGGTCATCTGGGGCGCACGGATCGAGCCCTGACGGGCGCGGCCGGTGCCCTTCTGCTTGAACGGCTTGCGACCGGCACCGGAGACCTCACCGCGACGCTTGACCTTGTGGGTGCCCTGGCGCGCGGCGGCCAGCTGGGCCACCACGACCTGGTGCATCAGCGGCACGTTGGACTGGACGTCGAAGATCTCGGCGGGCAGGTCGACCTTCACGGTCTTGGCTTCAGAGTTCGTAGCCATGAAGCTCATGCTCCCTTCACTGCGGTGCGAACCAGGACGACCTGTCCGCGGGGGCCGGGGACGGCGCCCTTGATCAGCAGCAGGTTCTTCTCCACGTCGATGCCGTGGAGGGTGAGGTTCTGGGTGGTCTGGCGAACGGCGCCCATGCGGCCCGGCAGGCGCTGGCCCTTGAAGACGCGGCCCGGGGTGGAGGCGCCACCGACGGAGCCCGGCTTGCGGTGGTTCTTGTGGGCACCGTGGGAGGCACCGACACCGGAGAAGCCGTGGCGCTTCATGGCACCGGCGAAGCCCTTGCCCTTGGTGGTGCCCACGACGTCGACCTTCTGGCCGGCCTCGAAGACCTCGACGGTGAGATCCTGGCCGAGGGTGTACTCGGCGGTGTCTGCGGTGCGCAGCTCGACCACGTGGCGGCGCGGGGTGACCCCGGCCTTCTCGAAGTGGCCGGCCAGCGGCTTGGTCACCTTGCGCGGATCGATCTGCCCGTAGGCGATCTGGACGGCGGCGTAGCCGTCCGCATCCTCATTGCGCAGCTGGGTGACGACGTTCGGTTCTGCCTGCACGACGGTGACGGGGATGAGCTTGTTGTCGGCATCCCACACCTGGGTCATGCCGAGCTTCGTGCCCAGCAGGCCCTTGACGTTACGCGTGATGGTCATAGTTTCTCAGCACCTCCCTCTCAGAGCTTGATTTCGATGTTGACGTCGGCCGGAAGGTCGAGGCGCATGAGCGAGTCCACGGCCTTCGGCGTCGGATCGATGATGTCGATCAGCCGCTTGTGCGTGCGCATCTCGAAGTGCTCGCGGCTGTCCTTGTACTTGTGGGGAGAGCGGATCACGACGTACACGTTCTTCTCAGTCGGCAGCGGCACCGGGCCCACCACCGTTGCGCCTGCGCGCGTGACCGTGTCGACGATCTTCCGAGCCGAAGTATCGATGACCTCGTGGTCATACGACTTCAGCCGGATGCGGATTTTCTGTCCCGCCATGGCGTCATGCCTCTTTCGTACTTGTTGTCCGTACCTGTCCCTGTGTGCAACGGGCCCGGCGAACCGGTCCCGCGCTTCTTGTTCACCCGCACAGGCCGAATCCGGAGAACCGGGTTCCTCGCCCTGCCAGGACATCGACCCACGCGGTCGGGCGTGTCGTACTCTGCTCCGCAGTCACGGGCAGGCGCACGCATACGCCGATCCAACAGTGGGGATGGTGTTGTATTTGGTCCCGGGCGGCGATGCTGGTGACAGCCCCGCGCACGCCCAGACGCTTGAGCAACTGATCCAGTATGACAGATCAGCGCTCGAGTCGCGAATTCACCCCGGGATGGGGCCGTTCACCCTAGCCGAACCACTGGTCCGGCGGGCCTGCCTGCAGCAGGAGCAGGAAGACCGCGCCCACGACGGCGAGGGTCACCACCGCGGCCAGGACCACGTTGCGCAGCACCCACGCCTCGAGGCGCTCCCAGAACCCGCGCGGCGCCTCGGCCGGACGGCCGGGGGCGCCGGCCAGCCGCCACGTGGCGTCCGGCTCGCCCCGCCGGGCCAGGTGGCGTTCGAAGGGCAGCGTGGCGAAGGGCACCACGGCGAGCACGACGGCGGCGATGCCCCGCCCGGCGCTCCAGCGCTGGTTGATCCACACGCCCACGGACACGACGGCGTAGCAGAGGAAGACGAAGCCGTGCAGGCCACCGGCGAGGGGCATCAGGGCCTCGGTGGTGCCGGTGTACTTGAGGATCATCGCCAGGATCAGCAGCGCCCAGGTGAACATCTCGGCCGTGGCGAAGGTGCGGTACAGGGCGTGGGGGCCGGGCATGATCGTGCCGCTGGTACGAGCGGTCGCGGAGCTGGTCGTCGCCACGGGTCAGGTCCCGTTGTCGTTCGCGCGCTTGATGCGCTTGGCGCGGTCGATCTCGCGGCCGAACGTCCGGCGCAGCCGCACGACGGCGAAGACCGCGGCCGCGATGATGACCAGGGCGATGAGGAACTCCATGCCCCCAGCCTACCGGTCCGCGTACCCGCGCTCCGCGTCCCGCCCCCTCCCCCGCCGCCGCAACTGCCAGACCGCCAGCACGATGAGGGCCGCGCCCAGCAGCGCCAGGTACACGTAGGTGTACTCCCGCAGGTACCAGAGCACGGACAGCGCGACGCCGGCCGCGCCCCACCACGCGAGCACCTGGAGCCGCTGGACCAGGCCGAGGACCACCAGCGCCCCGAAGCCCGCCAGGACGACCAGCTGCATCAGGGAGGTTCCCTCGGCGGGCACGGTGAACGCGGCGAGGGTGAACACGGCGGCCGCCGCTACGTGGAAGGCGAGCCGGCGCTCCGGCCGCGGTCCCGCGCCGGACCGGTGGCCGTGCCGCCCGTATCCATGCCACAGCCCCAGCGCGACCAGCAGGACCACCAGCACCTGCACCGTCCACCACAGTGCCCGGCCGCTGTGCTCCGGGTCCGCGGTCTGCCACCAGGCCCGGGCGGCGGCCGCGTAGGTGACGAGCACGGCGACGTCCCGTCCGTTCAGCACCCACGACGCGCGGGCGGCGTCCTGCGACGGGGGCCCGCGCCACAGCAGCGTCCGCCCGCCGGCATCGACCGCGAGCCAGCACGCGCCCGTGAGCAGCGCGCAGCTCACCCAGACGACGGCGTCCTCCGGCAGGCCGGCGTGCAGCGGGGTCCGCAGCAGGGACACCGTGGCCAGGACGAGGGCCACGGCCAGGCCGCCCTGCCACAACGCCGCCGGCCGGAACCGGGCGGCACGAGGGAGGCGCTCCCCCGCACCCGGGGCGAGGGCGGCGGCGTCCAGCCGCGCCCACAGTCCCAGGACCCCGGCCGAGAGCACCGCGACGACCGGCAGCTGCCACGCCTCGTCGGGGGCCCAGAGGCCGCGGTCCCGCCACCACTGGAGCAGCAGCACGGCGGAGACGGGGACCGCCACCACCGTCCCCGTGACCAGGGCGGGGATCCCGCGGGTGCGGGCGAGGAGGTAACACACCAGGGCCGCGGTCGCGGCCGTGATGCCGAGGACCCCGGGGTGCGGGCCCCGGTCCGGCCCGGCGACCGACCCGACCAGGACGGCCGCGAGCCACAGCACGCCGAGGGCGACCGGCCGGAAGGCGTCCAGGTCGGCCACCCCGCGCCCTGGGCTCTCTCGCGTTCCGGCCACGGACGCGGCGATCTCCCACCCGGCCACCGCGAGGGCGAGGATCACCAGCAGGGCCGAGGCGACGGATGCCGGGACCAGGGGGTCCGGGAGCCATCCGCCCTCCAGCCGCAGGACCGGCGAGGCCGGCAGCACCAGGGCGAGGGCACCCGCGAGCACGGCCCAGTGGCCGCCGCGGTCGGTGCGCAGGACCAGCCCCGCCCCGATCACCGAGGCGGCGATGATCATCAGCGCCGCCCGGTCCGCGCCGACGGTCACCTCCAGGAGCCACAGCACGCCCAGTGCCGCGGTGACCACCCAGGACGGTGCGATGCCGGACCCCAGGCCCTCCAGGCGCCCGGCGAGCCGGGACCGGACCGCCAGCCCGGTGAGCAGGGTGACCGCCGCCGCGGAGCGCACGGCGGATCCGTCTCCGCCGAGGTGGCCGACGACGTCGGCCACCAGCACGGCGGAGCCGGCCTGTCCGAGCAGCAGCAGGGAGGCCCGCACGGCCCGCGGCAACCGGTCCCGGGTCAGGACCGCGGCGGCGACCAGCCACGCGGTCAGTGCGGTCAGGGCGATGTCGGCGTGCCAGGCCCACGCCGCGCCGGCCAGCAGGATGAGCGTGCCCGTCAGGACGGTGCCCGTCACGGCCAGCACCGCGATCCGTTCACCGGCCCCCGACGGCCGGCCGGCCAGCCACCACAGCCCGAGGCCACCGGTCACCACGAGCACCGTGTACCAGCCGGCCACGGCGTCCGCGCTGCCCAACAGGGCCAGGGACAGCACGGAGGCCACGGACCAGGCGAGGGGCGGTATCACCGCGGGGACGCCGCCCGTGGCGGGACGCTGCACCAGCGCGGTGGCGGTCCCCCAGGCCAGAGCCGCCAGCCCGGCCACCACGGACGGATCCCAGCCCGCGGGCGGCACCCAGCGCTCCGCGAGCAGGTACACCAGGGCCACCGCGGCCAGGGCGGCACCGTGCGGGGCTACCAGCCCGTCCCAGCGCGCCGCCCGATCGGCGCCGCGACGCAGCGCAGCGGTGATCACCAGCTGGACCACGATGACGACCCCGAGGCAGGCCTCCCCCAGCCACGGACCGGGTCCGTCACCGGCCACCGCCGCCAGGCCCAGTACCGCCGGGACCAGGGACAGCGGGGTGGCGGCCTGCCAGCCGAGCCCGGCGGCCAGGTCGGACGTGGCGCGGACCGAGGCCACGGCGAGCACCGCCGTCGTGAGCACGAGGACGGCCAGCGCCCAGCTGAACCCCTCGACCAGCCAGGGGCCCTCCGCGTCGAACAGCGCACCGGCCTGGACCGCGGCGGTCAGGATCCACGCCGCCACGAGGACACCGACCCGGTCCCCGTGCCCGGCCGGCCCGGCCGGCAGGAACCCGCCGTGTCCGCGCCCGAACCACGTCAGCGGCACCTGGAGGCAGAGGCCGGTCACCAGCGCGGTGAGCGTGAGGGGAAGCGGCCAATCCAGCATCGCGGCCCAGGCGGCCAGCGCCAGCAGGAGCCCGGCACGGACGGCGTAGCAGGACGCCAGCCGGAAGCGCCGTGGACCGATGACCGCGACCGTCGCGTAGTAGGCGGTGGCGGCGAGCAGCAACAGGAACATCTGCACCGGCTCCACCCACAGCCCCACGGTGACGGCCGCCAGCACCGCGCCCGGGGTGATCCACTGGTGCGTGCGGGCGATCGCCGTCCGGTACGGTCCGGGCAGCCGGCGGTCACGCCGGGTTGCCGCGGCTCCGGGGTCCGCGCTCAGCCAGGCCATCAGCACCGCCAGCCCGATCCAGGCGATGAGTGCCCAGGCCATCCCCCGTTGGACCACCGCGCCCGAGGCCATGACGGTGGAGAGCAGGAAGGGCACCGTGAGGTACGCGACGACCGCGCTGTCGAGCCGGACGGCGGCCACCGCGAACAGGACGGTGCCCAGCACGGAGGTGATCAGCCAGGACCGGGCGGGATCGTCCAGGACGAGCACGTCGAGCGCCACGCCGAGCACCGGCACCAGGGCCAGCCCCGTGCCCGTGAAGGCCACGGCCGCCGGGCGGAGCGTCCGGCTCACCACGTGCACCACCAGTCCCCCGGCGTAGAACAGCCCCACCACGACGGCCAGCCCGGACACGCGGGCCGTCACCGGCAGTGCAGCCCCGATGAACAGCGACGCGGCGGCCACCAGCAGCAGGCAGGCGGTGTAGAGGGTGATGTTGACGTTGCGCCGATCCCGCCGCTCCTTCTCAGCGGCCAGCTCCTCGGCCGTGGGCCGCGGGGGCTGGGGCTGAAGGTGGGACTGGGGCTCGGGCTGGGGCTGGGGCTGGGGCCGTGAGACGAGTACCGGAGCGGGCGACGGCGGTGCGGGATGTGGTCCGGCGGGCACCGGTGGGGTGGGCTGCGCGCCCCTGGTGGCGGCCGCGCCGGCGTCGTACCCCTGTTGCCAGGCGCGGGCCAGGTCCTCACGGCCGATCGCCGGCGCACCGGGCACGGGCTCCCCGGGGCGCCGCCTCGCGGCGCGCGACCGCGCGACGACGTACCCCAGGGCGGCTCCCAGCGCGATCCCCAGGACCAGCACGATGACGATCCCCACCCCGTCAGCGTAGGCCAGCGCACCGGGTCAGGAGGGAGTTGTCCCCAGGACCCCCGTTAACGCGGAGACCCCCTCCGGCCGAAGCCGAAGGGGGTCGTCGCTGTGCGGTACGTCAGATCACTTGAGGATCTTGGTGACGCGGCCGGAGCCCACGGTGCGGCCACCCTCACGGATGGCGAAGCCGAGGCCCTCCTCCATGGCGATCGGCTGGATCAGCGCGACCGTCATCTCGGTGGTGTCGCCGGGCATGACCATCTCGGTGCCCTCGGGCAGCGTGATGACGCCGGTGACGTCGGTGGTCCGGAAGTAGAACTGCGGACGGTAGTTCGAGTAGAACGGGTTGTGGCGGCCGCCCTCGTCCTTGGACAGGATGTAGACGTTGCCCTCGAAGTCGGTGTGCGGGGTGATGGAGCCCGGGGCCACGACGACCTGGCCGCGCTCCACGTCCTCGCGCTTCAGGCCACGCAGCAGCAGGCCACAGTTCTCGCCGGCCCAGGCCTCGTCGAGCTGCTTGTGGAACATCTCGATACCGGTGACCGTGGTCTTCTGCAGGTCGCGGATGCCCACGATCTCGACCTCGGAGTTGATCTTCAGGGTGCCGCGCTCGGCGCGACCGGTCACCACGGTGCCACGACCGGTGATGGTGAAGACGTCCTCGATCGGCATCAGGAACGGCTTGTCCTTGTCGCGGACCGGGTCCGGGATGTAGGAGTCCACGGCGTCCATCAGGTCCTCGACGGACTTGACCCACTTCGGGTCACCCTCGAGGGCCTTCAGGCCGGAGGTGCGGATGACCGGAGCGTCGTCACCGTCGAAGCCCTGGGAGGACAGCAGTTCGCGGACCTCCATCTCGACGAGCTCCAGGAGCTCCTCGTCCTCGACCATGTCGGACTTGTTCAGGGCGACCAGCAGGGCCGGCACGCCGACCTGGCGGGCCAGCAGAACGTGCTCGCGGGTCTGGGCCATCGGGCCGTCGGTGGCGGCGACCACGAGGATGGCGCCGTCCATCTGGGCAGCACCGGTGATCATGTTCTTGATGTAGTCGGCGTGGCCGGGGGCGTCGACGTGGGCGTAGTGACGCTTCTCGGTCTGGTACTCCACGTGGGAGATGTTGATGGTGATGCCGCGCTGGCGCTCTTCCGGCGCGGAGTCAATGGTCGCGAAGTCGCGCTGCTCGTTGAGGTCCGGGTACTTGTCGTACAGGACCTTCGAGATCGCGGCCGTCAGCGTGGTCTTGCCGTGGTCGACGTGGCCGATGGTACCGACGTTGACGTGCGGCTTGGACCGCTCGAACTTTGCCTTCGACACAGGTTCCTCCTAGAACTGTTCATCTGAAGAGACTTCTCAGCCGCGGGTGGCGTGCTGACAACTTGGAAAAGTCTACTTCGATCTGGCTGATGGTGATAAATCCTCCGGCTTACGTCAGGACCGGTCCTGGATCAGGCCACCCGGACCGCCTTTTCCGCGGACCGGACCTTCCGTCCTGTGGTGGCTACCGGCCTCCGGAGTGCGGCCGGGCCACCTGTCCGGGTCCGTGGCGGGATCCTCGCGGATCCCGCCACGTCACCGGACAAGTGTGGTGCTAGAGAACGGGGCTCACTCGCCGCTGTTCTTCTGGATGATCTCGTCCGCCACGGCCTTCGGGACCTCGGCGTAGGAGTCGAACGTCATCGAGTACACGGCGCGGCCCTGGGTCTTGGACCGGAGGTCGCCGATGTAGCCGAACATCTCGGACAGCGGCACGCCGGCCTTGATGACCTTCACGCCCTGGGCGTCCTCCATGGACTGGATCGCGCCACGGCGGGAGTTCAGGTCGCCGATGACGTCGCCCATGTACTCCTCCGGGGTGCGGACCTCCACGGACATCAGGGGCTCGAGCAGGACCGGGTTGGCCTTGCGGATGCCCTCCTTGAAGACCATCGAGCCGGCGATCTTGAACGCCATCTCCGAGGAGTCGACGTCGTGGTACGCGCCGTCGAGCAGGGTGGCCTTCACGCCGACCATCGGGTACCCGGCCAGCACGCCCAGCTGCATGGCGTCCTGGATCCCGGCGTCCACCGACGGGATGTACTCGCGCGGGATGCGGCCACCGGTGACGGCGTTCTCGAACTCGTAGAACTCGCCCTCGGAGGTGTCCATCGGCTCGAAGGACACCTGCACCTTGGCGAACTGACCCGAACCACCGGTCTGCTTCTTGTGCGTGTAGTCGACCTTGTCGACCTTCTTCTTGATGGTCTCGCGGTAGGCCACCTGCGGCTTGCCGACGTTGGCCTCGACGCGGAACTCGCGCTTCATGCGGTCCACGAGGATGTCCAGGTGCAGCTCGCCCATGCCGCCGATGACGGTCTGGCCGGTCTCCTCGTCGAGGTGCACGGTGAACGTGGGGTCCTCGGCGGAGAGCTTCTGGATGGCGGTGGAGAGCTTCTCCTGGTCGCCCTTCGTCTTCGGCTCGACGGCCACGGAGATCACGGGCTCCGGGAAGGTCATCGACTCGAGGATGATCGGGTTGGCCGGGTCGCAGAGGGTGTCACCGGTGGTGGAGTCCTTCAGGCCGACGACCGCGTAAATGTGGCCGGCGGTCATCTCCTCGACCGGGTTCTCCTTGTTGGCGTGCATCTGGAACAGCTTGCCGATGCGCTCCTTCTTGCCCTTGGTGGTGTTCTGCACCGGGGAGCCCGCGGAGAGCTTGCCGGAGTAGACGCGCACGTAGGTCAGCTGGCCGAAGAACGGGTGCGCGGCGATCTTGAAGGCCAGGGCGGAGAACGGGGCGTCCAGGGCCGGCTCGCGGGTCAGCTCCTGCTCCTCGTCACCGACGGCGTGGCCCTTGATGGCACCGGCGTCCAGCGGGTTCGGCAGGTAGGACACGACGGCGTCCAGCATCGGCTGCACGCCGCGGTTCTTGAAGGCGGAACCACAGAAGACCGGGTAGGCCTCGGCGTTGATCGTCAGCTGGCGCACGCCGGCCTGGATCTCCTCGATGGTGAGCTCCTCGCCCTCGAGGTACTTCTCCATGAGCTCCTCGGAGGTCTCGGCGACGGCCTCGACGAGCTCGGCACGGTACTGCTCGGCCTTCTCCTGGAGGTCGGCCGGGATGTCCTGGGTCTGGTAGGCGGCACCCATGGTGACGTCACCCTTGGCATCGCCCTCCCACACGAGGGCCTTCATGGTCAGCAGGTCCACGACGCCGACGAACTCGGACTCGGAGCCGATCGGGATCTGCATCACCAGCGGCTTGGCGCCCAGGCGGTTGATGATGGTGTCGACGGTGAAGTAGAAGTCGGCGCCCAGCTTGTCCATCTTGTTGACGAAGCAGATACGCGGGACGTTGTACTTGTCGGCCTGGCGCCACACGGTCTCGGACTGGGGCTCCACGCCCTCCTTGCCGTCGAAGACGGCGACGGCGCCGTCGAGCACGCGCAGGGAGCGCTCCACCTCGACGGTGAAGTCCACGTGGCCCGGGGTGTCGATGATGTTGATCTGGTTGTTGTTCCAGAAGCAGGTCACCGCGGCGGAGGTGATGGTGATGCCGCGTTCCTTCTCCTGCTCCATCCAGTCGGTGGTGGAGGCACCGTCGTGGGTCTCGCCCAGCTTGTGGCTGACGCCCGTGTAGAACAGGATGCGCTCGGTGGTGGTGGTCTTGCCGGCATCGATGTGAGCCATGATGCCGATGTTGCGGACCTTGGTGAGGTCGGTCAGCACGTCCTGTGCCACGGTGTCTCCCTTGGGTTTGGTGTGTGGGTCCAGTGCTGCTGGGCGGCACGGCGCCCGGAAACCATACTGCTACGGTTCCCGGGCGCTCGTGACTCACCAGCGGTAGTGGGCGAAGGCCTTGTTCGACTCGGCCATCTTGTGGGTGTCCTCGCGGCGCTTGACCGCGGCACCCAGGCCGTTCGAGGCATCGAGGATCTCGTTCATGAGACGCTCGGTCATCGTCTTCTCGCGGCGAGCCTTGGAGTAGCCCACCAGCCAGCGCAGGGCCAGGGCGGTCGCGCGGCCGGGCTTGACCTCGACCGGGACCTGGTAGGTGGCGCCACCGACGCGGCGGGACTTCACCTCGAGGGCCGGGCGGACGTTGTCCATGGCCTTCTTGAGGGTGGTCACCGGATCGGTGCCGCTCTTCTCACGCGTGCCCTCGAGGGCACCGTAGACGATGTGCTCGGCAGTGGACTTCTTGCCGTCCACGAGCACCTTGTTGATCAGCTGGGTGACCAGCGGGGACCCGTAGACGGGGTCGACGACGAGGGGGCGCTTCGGCGCGGGGCCCTTACGTGGCATTACTTCTTCTCCTTCTTCGCGCCGTAGCGGCTGCGGGCCTGGCCGCGGCCCTTGACGCCCTGGGTGTCGAGGGCGCCGCGAACGATCTTGTAGCGGACACCCGGGAGGTCCTTCACGCCGCCACCGCGCACGAGCACGATGGAGTGCTCCTGCAGGTTGTGGCCCTCACCCGGGATGTAGGCCGTGACCTCGACGCCGCCGTTGAGGCGGACACGGGCGACCTTGCGCAGGGCGGAGTTCGGCTTCTTCGGGGTGGTGGTGTACACGCGGGTGCACACGCCACGACGCATGGGGTTGCCCCGCAGTGCGGGGGAATCGGTCTTCTTGACCTTCGGTGAGCGGCCCTTGCGGACCAGCTGCTGAATCGTAGGCACTCTTGGTCTCTCCGTAGTGTTGGCTTCCAGTCCGGCGGGCGTACAGGACATCGCCCGCGTCAACCAGGACTGCTTGGTGGTCGTTTCTTACGCACCCAGGGGGTTCAACGAGAACGACCGTAGGCGTGCAAAAGTGTGGCATTCGCTGCGCAAGAAACCCGCAGCCCGGACCGTGTCCCTCGTGCCACACAAAACAATTGAG
>NZ_DAOMPX010000030.1:0-30357 GCF_035445025.1 Citricoccus sp.
TAGCTGGCCAGCTGCAGGTTGATGGGCTGCATGGGTTACTCCGGTCGGTTCTGGGACGGTCTGGTGCGCTGAGCCGGGTCCGGCCGAACCGTGGGCGGCTCAGCTCGCACCGGGCCTCCATCCGGTCCCGGTCACCAGAACACGGCGATGGCGATGTTGACCAGGGTGAGCCCGCCGACGGCGTGGGCCATGCCGGTGGAGACGTCCTGTCCCCGGCGGACGCGGCGGCGACCCATCACGGCCGCCACCAGGACGGCGAGGAGCACCACGAGCTTGACGGCGATCTTCGCGTGGTTGACCGGGCCGGCGTCGTCGTTCATCTCGAGCAGGCCGACCAGCAGGACGCCGGTGACCAACTGCACCCACGCACCGAGGTGCTGCCACGAGGACACGGTGGGCCGACGGAACATGGCCAACCAGCCGCCGAGGAGGGCGGCGGCGCCGAGGATGTGCAGGAACAGGGAGGCGGAATGCAGGAAGTCCATGGTCAGCCAGCCTACAGAGATGCCGACGCGCTGTCGAAAAGACGGGGAGTGGCTCCGTGACGCGCTGGGGGCGGGGCGTCGAGGGCGGCCGGAGTAGGGTGTGGACTCATGCCACGCATCAGCGAACCCACCGTTGCGGAGCATCGCGCCGCCCGGGAGCGAGCCCTGTTGGACGCCGCCCATGACCTGCTGACGGAGACGGGGGAGGCGCCCTCCCTGTCCCAGGTCGCCCAACGCGCCGGGCTCGCCCGCACCAGCATCTACCAGTACTTCACGTCCAAGCAGGAGCTGCTGCAGGCCATGGTCCGTGACGTCTACCCGCGCTGGACCGAACGGATCTCCGGCGCCATGGACCAGGCCCCCACCGAGGCCGACCGGCTCATGGCCTATGCCGCGGCGAACGTCTCGCTCGTCGCGGAGGGGGCGCACGCGGTGGGCAGCGCCCTGGCGGCGCTGGCTCCCGGGGAGGAGCTGGACGAACAGGCCGCGCGGATGCACCGGGAGGTCCAGCAGCCCCTGGTGCAGACGCTGGAGCGGCTGGAGGTCGAGTCCCCGGAGCAGGTCGCCGAGCTGGTCAACGCGGTGGTCCACGGTGCCACGCTGCTGCTGGAGTCCGGTCAGGACCTCGAGGCGGCCCTGAGGCACCTGCAGGTGGTCCTGGGGCCCATGGTGCGCGAGTGCGGCGGGCGGGGAACGATCGACTGACGGGCGCGAGGAGGGATGCCCGGGCGGGGCTTCCGCCGAGGCGGGATCCGGATTTCCGGTGCAGCCAGTCTTCATGACACACTGTCGATATCTTCTCGACACTCTGTCGCATACTTGACTGAAGGACTCCTTCCTCATGTTCCTCGCACTGCGCGAATTAGCCTTCGCCCGTGGCCGTTTCAGCCTGATGGGCCTGGTCATCGGCCTCATCGCCATCCTCATGGTGTTGCTCTCCGGCCTCTCCTCCGGACTCGTGAACGACGGCGTCTCGGGGCTGAAGTCCCTGCCCGTCTCCGCCTTCGCCTTCGATGAGGGCACCAAGACCGACAACGCCTTCTCCCGGTCCGTCGTGGACACCGACCAGCTCGCCGCCTGGCGCGGCCAGCCGGACGTGGCGGAGGCAGAACTCATGGGCACCTCGATCATGAACGCCGTCACCGACGACGGGCAGCAGGTCGACCTCACCATGTTCGGTGTGGAACCGGACGGGTTCCTGGCCCCCGAGGCGGCTGACGGCGGCGCCCTGGACGGGCCGGCCGGCATCGTGGTCTCGGAGAGCCTGCGGGGCGAGGGCATCGACCTCGGCACCGTCATCACCCTGGACCGGATCAACACCGAACTCGAGGTCGTCGGCTTCACCGAGGGCCAGGCGACCTTCGGCCACGTGGACATCGCCTACCTTCCCCTGGCCACCTGGCAGCTGATCGCCGCCGGCCAGGCCCCGGACGGGGCGGCTCCCACCGACGCGCACCTGGCCGCCCTGGACTTCGACCAGGCCTCGGTCATCGCCCTGCAGGGGGCGGAGGGCTCGGAGCTGGCGGTCGGTTCGGCCGAGGCGTTCGCCGCCGGGGACGCGGCGGCCACCACGACCACCCTGTCCCTGGAGGAGT
Organism: Citricoccus sp.; assembly: GCF_035445025.1. NCBI lineage: Bacteria > Bacillati > Actinomycetota > Actinomycetes > Micrococcales > Micrococcaceae > Citricoccus > Citricoccus sp. Next base: position 2,081 of record NZ_DAOMPX010000030.1, read on the forward strand.
CGTTCAACGCCTCTCCCGGGTACCAGGCCGAGACCATGACCCTGAGCATGATCCAGGTCTTCCTGTACGCCATCGGGGCCCTCGTGGTCGGCGCCTTCTTCACCGTCTGGACCATCCAGCGCGGACACGAGCTCGCCGTGCTGAGGGCCCTGGGCGCCTCGGCCGGATACCTGCTGCGTGACGGCCTGGCCCAGGCCTCCATCCTGCTGGTGTCCTTCACCGCCCTGGGCGTCGCGGCCGGCGTCGGGCTCGGCTCGCTGATGCCCGAGGGGATGCCGTTCGCCCTCGAGGCCCAGCCCATCGCCGTCGCCTCGGCGCTGACGATCCTGCTGGGACTCGTCGGCGCGGCCGTGGCCGTGCTGCGCGTGACCCGCATCGAACCGATTTCTGCCCTGGGAGGCAACCGATGAGCACCACCGTCGACCACCACCGCGAGCCCGCACAGGACCGGTCCGCCCCGGGCCCGGCCGGGAGCCTCGGCCTGCACCTGCGTGACGTCACCCTCGAGGTCGGTGACGGCGGGGAGAAGGTCCGCGCCCTCGACCACGTTGACCTCAGCGTCGCCCCCGGGGAGTTCGTGGCCGTCATCGGCCCGTCCGGGGCCGGCAAGTCCTCCCTGCTGGCCGTCGCGGGAGCACTGGCCGCACCGACCTCCGGCGTCGTCGAGGTGCTCGGGCAGGACCTGGCCGGCCTGCGCGGACAGGGGCAGCTGGCCGCGTTCCGGCGGCGCCACCTCGGTTTCGTCTTCCAGTCCGGCAACCTCGTCCCGGCCCTCACCGCAGCCGACCAGCTGCGGCTGGCCCGCCGGATCGCCCACCGCGGCGGCCGGTCCCGGTCCTTCGACCCGGCGCCGTTGCTCGAGGCGGTGGACATGGGGCACCGGGCGGGCCATCGCCCGGGACAGCTCTCCGGCGGGGAACGCCAGCGCGTGGGCATCGCCCGGGCCCTGGTGAACCAACCCAGCCTGTTGCTGGTGGACGAGCCGACCGCTGCGCTGGACCGCCGGCGCAGCCAGGACATCGTGGCCCTGCTGGCCCGCCAGTGCCACCAGCGCGGGATCGCCGGCGTGATGGTCACCCACGACCACGACGTCCTGGACCACTGCGACCGCGTGGTCGAGATGGTCGACGGCCGCCTGGTCGATCGTCGGTCTGTCACACTGAGGCCATGACGCCCCCTGACACCCCCGGTCCCGCGGGCCGCAGTATCCAGCTGAGCGTGTCCGGTGAGCGGGCCCGGATCATCCCGGACGAGCACGACGACGGCAGGGTCCTGGAGATCGGCGGGCAGGTCCAGTCCCACGTGGACCTGGCCGACCCCACCCGGATCCGGTACGAGTACCTGCGCCGGATGGCCAACGTCCTCGACGCCGCGTGGCCGGCCGCCCGAGCGATCCGCATCCTGCACCTGGGCGCCGGAGCGCTCACCCTGCCGCGCTACGTGCAGGCGGTCCGCCCCGGCTCCGTCCAGACCGTCGTGGACCTAGACCGCGAACTGCCCTCGTTCGTCGTCTCCGAACTGCCCCTGCCCGAGGGGACGGAACTGACGGTCGTGACGGGGGACGCCCGCACCGAGCTCGCCGGGCTGGACGCGGAGCCGTTCGACGCGATCGTGCTGGACATCTACACCGGGGTGGACGCCGCCGCGCACCTCACGGGCGAGGAGTTCTACGGCGAACTGCTGGACCGCCTCGGCGGCCAGGGGGTGCTGCTGGTGAACATCGGCGACGATTCCGGCCTGCGGTTCCTGGCCCGGCAGGCCCGGGCGCTGGAGGCCGCGGCCGCTGACGCGGGACTCTCCGGGGCCTGGTTGCTGGCCGACGCGACGCTGCTGGACCGGCTGGAGACCGGTAACGCCGTGCTGGCAGCGGGCGGTGCGCTCGCACGCACGGACCTCGAGGACCTGCGTTCGGCGCTGCTGGCCGCCGGGCCGCATCCGGCGGCGGTGCTGGACCCGGCCCGGACCGCGGCGTTCGCGGACCGCGTCACCGGTTCCGCCTAGGTCCCGGGTACCGGTCCGCGCCGGGCCGGGGTGGCTCCCGGTGGCGGCGCACCACCGCAGGGATGGATCATGGGTGCATGAGCAGGAGTGAGTCGCGGGTCCGGGTGGTGCGCGTGAAGGACGGTCGGCGCGAGGCGCGGGCGGACGTGCTGGCCGCGGAGGAACCGTTGGAGATCCGGGTGAACGGACGACGGCTGGCGGTGACCATGCGCACCCCCACTGAGGACTTCTCCCTGGCCGTGGGCTTCCTGCTCAGCGAGGGGCTGATCGGCCAGGCCTCCGAGGTGTCCTCGATCCGCTACTGCGGACGGGACTTCGGGCCCGGGGCCGAGGAGACGGACAACACGGTGGACGTGGTGCTGGCCCCGCACGTGGCGGCACCCGCCCCGGCGCTGGAACGCCACGTGCTGATGACCAGCGCCTGTGGGCTGTGCGGCCGCACCAGCATCGACTCCGTGCGCACCACCACGCGCTATCCCGTGGCCGAGGATCCGATGACGGTGACGGAGCAGACGGTGCTGTCCCTGCCCGAGGTGCTGCGGGAGCGCCAGAAGGTCTTCGACCGCACCGGCGGACTGCACGCCGCCGGCCTGTTCGATGCCGCCACCGGCGAGCTGGTGGCGGTCCGGGAGGACGTCGGCCGGCACAACGCGGTGGACAAGGTGCTCGGCTGGGCCCTGATGCAGGACATGCTCCCGCTGTCCGGGCACGTGCTGATGGTCTCCGGCCGCGCCAGCTTCGAGCTCACCCAGAAGGCCCTGATGGCCGGGGTGCCGATGCTCGCCTCGGTCTCCGCGCCGTCCTCGCTCGCGGTGGACCTGGCCCGGGAGGCCGGCATGACGCTGGCGGGCTTCGTGCGCGGTGAGCGGTTCGTCATCTACGCCGGGGAGCAGCGCGTCCTCGCCGCCGGGGATCCGGGCGCAGCGGAGTCCTTCTCCGGAGCACGCTCCCGGGCCTAGAATCCCCGCACCGTTCCAGCATCGTCCGGGGGTTCATGATGAGGCGCTCGATCTTCAGCCGCGTGGCGGGCGGCACCTGTGCGGCGGTCCTGGCGGTGGCGGCAGCGGTCCTCGCCGAGCCCGCCCACGCGGCCTCCCAGCCGATGTTCTCCTACGACCGGGGGTGGCGGGTGGACCAGCACGTGCGCGAGCTGGCCGACGTCAACGGGGACGGCCGCGCGGACGTGGTCGGCTTCGGCGGGGCGGGCGTCTACGTGGCCCACGGCCGGGCCAACGGGACGTTCAGCACCCCGAGCCTGAAGATCCGCAGCTTCGGCACCGACCAGGGGTGGTCCAACGCGCGGCACGTGCGCACGGTCGCCGACGTCGACGGCGACGGGCGCGGTGACCTCGTGGGCTTCGGGAATGCCGGGGTCCATGTCTCCTACGCGCAGCCCGACGGGTCCTTCACCCGCGCGGCACTGAAGGTGCGTGACTTCGGGTACGAGCAGGGCTGGAGGGTGGGAGCGCATCCGCGTCTGCTGGCCGATCTCAACGGCAACGGCACTGCGGACATCGTGGGCTTCGGCCATTCGGGGGTGACCATCTCCCACGGGCTGGCCAACCGCACCTTCGCCGGGACCGGCAAGCGGATCGACAGCTACGGCTACGACCGCGGCTGGCGGGTGGAGAAGCACGAGCGACTGCTCGCGGACATGGACGGCAACGGGACGTCGGACATCGTCGGCTTCGGTGACGCCGGCGTGTACGTCTCCTACTTCTCCGCGGCTGGCGATACCTTCACCCGACCCGCCCTGGAGGTCCGGGACTTCGGGTACGCCCAGGGCTGGCGGGTGGAACGCCACCCGCGGATGGTCGACGACATCAGCGGCCACGCGCTGCCCGACCTGATCGGGTTCGGGGCACAGGGGGTCTACGCGGCCTACTCGCGGCCCTACGACCCCGGGGAGCCGAAGTTCCAGCCACCGTCCCTGGAGCTGCGCAGCTTCGGCTACGCCCAGGGGTGGCGGGTGGACCGCCACCCCCGGACGACGGCCGACGTCAACGGCGACGGGATCGGGGACGTGGTGGGCTTCGGCAGCGCGGGCACCTACGTGGCCTACGGGGACGACGACTTCCTGTTCGGTCCGCAGCGGCTGACCACCGAGTTCGGGTACGACGCCGGGTGGTCCCCCGACCGGTACCCGCGGCTCCTCGGCGACGTCAACGGCGACGGCCGGGACGACATCGTCGGCTTCGGCCACTCCGCCACCACCGTCCGCCTCTCCTGACCCGCCGGCGCCGGTCAAGCACCGGCACCGATCAGGCACCGGTGGGTCAGGACGGCCCGGGTCACCCGCACGGGGCGCCCCGGGGCCGTACGCTGGTCAGCCCCGCGCGGCGGCGTCGACCGTCCGCGCCGCGAGGGCGCGCACCGTCTCGTCCCGGGACTCGGCCACGGTCCGGGCCAGCGCCGGCTGCTCCGCCTGCGACCGCGCCACCAGCTCGTCCGCGGCGTCGATGGTGTCCTGGCAGACCTGCGCCCCCGGGAACAACCCGACCGCCGCGGACTCGGCCATCTCGTGGGACCGCGAGGACCACAGTCCTTCCACGGTCGAGAAGAACCGGGGGGCGAACGGGGCCAGCAGGGCAGGGTCGTGCACGCGGTTGAACCCGAGGATCACGTTGCGCTGGGTCGTGTTGGACAGGGACCCGGAGACCACCTGCTCCCACGCGGCCTGCTTGGCCTCGGTGGTCCCGACGGCGGCGCGGGCCTGGGCCGCGGCCAGCGCACCGGTCGCCGTGGGGTCGGCGGCCTCGGCCGCGGCGATCTCGGCCTCCCCGGCGCGGCCGCCGGCCGCGAGCCCGGTGAGCATCTCCCACTTCAGGTCGGTGTTCAGGTCGAGCCCGGCCAGTTCCTCCGCACCCGAGTGCAGGGCCGCGAGGGTGTCCAGCTGGGCGTCGGACCGGGCGTGCAGGGCGAACGCCTTGACGAACTGCAACTGGTGGTCCGACCCCGGCTCCGCGGCCCGGGCCAGTTCCAGCAGACGGGTGGCGGCGGACTCGCGCATCGCCGGGGCGTGGGATGCGGCCGCGTACTGGGACAGGGCGGTGGCCAACTGGCGCAACAGGGTCTGCACCACCGAGGAGTCCCGCTCATGCCCGATGTTGGCCAGCACCAGGTCGGTGAACCAGCCGGCCGTGGCCTCGGCGTCCCGGGTGGCGTCCCAGGCAGCACCCCACAGCAGGGTGCGCGGCAGGGACTCGGCCACGTCCTTCAGCCGCGTGGAGGCGGTCTGCCAGGAGGCGGAGTCCAACCGGATCTTGGCGTAGGCCAGGTCGTCGTCGTTGGGCAGGATCAGGTCCGGGCGCGGCCTGCCGGCCGCCTCGGTCACCTCGGTCACCTCGCCGTCCACGTCCAGCTCGAAGCGGTCGGTGCGCACCAGGCGCCCCGAGTCGTCGGCGGAGTAGAACCCCACGGCCATCCGGTGCGGGCGCAGGATCGAGTCACCGGGCCGGCCGTCTCCCGGCGCCGACTGGCGCAGGCGCAGGGAGGTGATGGCACCGTCGTCGGACTCCTCGCCGTCCACCTCCACGGTGAGGGTGTTGACCCCGGAGGTCTCCAGCCACTGGTGGGTCCACTCGGACAGGTCCCGGCCGGAGGACGCCTCCAGCTCGCGCATCAGGTCCGGCAGCTCGGTGTTGGACCAGGCGTGCTTGCCGAAGTACTCACGCACCCCGGCCATGAAGTTCTCCTGGCCGACCCACGCCACCAGCTGGCGCAGCACGGAGGCGCCCTTGGCGTAGGTGATGCCGTCGAAGTTCACCAGCACGTCCTCCAGGTCCCGGATCTCGGCTTTGATGGGGTGGGTGGAGGAGAGCTGGTCCTGTCGGTAGGCCCAGTTCTTCTCCATCGAGGAGAACGTGGTCCAGGCCCCGGTGTAGCGCGTGTTCTCGGCGGCGGCCAGCGTGGACATGAACTCGGCGAAGGACTCGTTGAGCCACAGGTCGTTCCACCAGCGCATGGTCACCAGGTTCCCGAACCACATGTGGGCCAGCTCGTGCAGGACGGTGATCGCCCGGCGCTCGATCATCGCCTCGGTGACCGTGGAGCGGAAGACGTAGTTCTCCAGGAAGGTCACCGCCCCGGCGTTCTCCATGGCCCCGGCGTTGAACTCGGGCACGAACAGCTGGTCGTACTTCTCGAAGGGGTAGGGGGTGCCGAACTGGGCCTCGAAGAACTCGAAGCCCTGGCGGGTGAGCTCGAAGATGTTCTCGGCGTCCAGGTGCTCGAACAGGGAGGCGCGGCAGTAGGCGCCCAGCGGGATGGTGCGGCCGTCCGCGCTGGTCAGCTCGGAGTGGGCGGACCGGTACGGTCCGGCGATCAGGGCGGTGATGTAGGAGGAGATCCGCGGGGTGGGGGAGAAGGACCACATGGCGGTGCCCTCCGCGGCCCGGACGGGCTCGGGCGTGGGGGAGTTCGAGACGACGCTCCAGTGGTCCGGGGCGGTCACCGTGAAGGCGAAGGCCGCCTTGAGGTCGGGCTGCTCGAACACCGCGAACATGCGCCGGGAGTCCGGGACCTCGAACTGCGTGTACAGGTAGGTCTCGTCGTCCACCGGGTCCACGAAGCGGTGCAGGCCCTCGCCGGTGTTCATGTAGTCCGCCAGCCCGTCCACCACCAGCGTGTTGTGCTCGGCCAACGGACCCACCGTGATGCGCGTGCCGTCGAAGGCGTCCGCGGCCAGCCCGGTGCCGTTCAGGGTGACGGTGGGCGCCTGGCTGGAGACGAAGTCGATGAACGTGCTGCCCCCCACCGCCTCGGGCGCCGCCGTGAAGGTGACCGTGGTCGTCGAGCGGAAGTGGTCGCCGTCGAGGGTGACGTCCAGGACGACGTCGTAGGACTCCACGGACAGGGCCTGAGCACGCTGCTGGGCCTCGGCACGGGTGATGTTCTGGCTGGACACGGGACCTCCGGTCGGGAACGGGTTTGTGAAAGGACTGCTGGCTATCGTGGTCATTGTGCCATCGGCCACCATCGTGAGGATAGGGCTAGGCTGATCGCTGGCCCGAACCACCCGTCCGTCCCCCAGGAGCAGTCCATGCGCGTCCACATCGCCACCGACCACGCCGGCCTCGAGCTCAGCGCCCACCTCATCCGTCACCTCGGGGAGCAGGGGTACGAGATGGTGGACCACGGGCCGCAGTCCTATGACCCGCAGGACGACTACCCGGCGTTCTGCATCCGCGCGGCCCAGGCCGTGGTGGTGGACCAGCGGTCCGGCGTCGAGGCGCTCGGGATCGTGCTCGGCGGCTCGGGCAACGGTGAGCAGATCGCGGCGAACAAGGTCCGTGGTGTCCGCGCCGCGCTCGCGTGGAACCTGGAGACCGCCCGGCTGGCCCGGGAGCACAATGACGCGAACGTGATCGCCGTCGGTGGCCGCCAGCACTCCCTGGAGGAGGCCACCGGGCTCATCGAGGCCTTCCTCGCCGAGCCGTTCTCCGGCGATGAGCGCCACGTGCGCCGCATCGGCAAGATCGCGCACTACGAGTCGACCGGCGAGGTGCAGGACTGACCGGGAGGCCTGCCCGTGCCTGAGGGCCATTCGATCCACCGCCTCGCCCGCCAGTTCGGGGACGTCTTCGGCGGTGAACGGCTGCGGGTGAGCTCGCCGCAGGGACGCTTCACCGACGGCGCACGGCGACTCGACGGCGCCGTCCTCGTGGACGCCCGGGCCCACGGCAAGCACCTGTTCCTCGACTTCGACGTGGACCTGGTGCTGCGCGTGCACCTGGGGCTCTACGGGGCCTGGAGCTTCGGCGGGGACGAGACCTTCCGGGGCGCCTCCTCGATCGGCGCGCCGCGGAGGATGGGGGAGACGGAGACCCCCGACGACGGCGGGGCCCGCGCGTACTCCGGTCCGCCGGAGCCGGTGGGCCAGGTCCGGGCGCGGCTGGTGTCCGCCCATGGCTGGGCGGACCTGCGAGGACCCAGTGCCTGCGAGGTGATCACCCCCGGCGAGGCCGAGGGCGTCGTCGCGCGACTGGGACCGGACCCCCTCGTGACCGGTACCGGCCCCGGGGCGTTCCTGGAGCGGCTGTCCCGCCGCTCCGTGGCCCTGGGCCAGTTGCTGATGGACCAGTCGGTCCTGGCCGGCGTCGGGAACATCTACCGGGCCGAGTCCCTCTTCCGCGCCCGGCTCGACCCCTGGCTGCCCGGACGGAGGGTGGGCGAGGAGGACGGCGTGCGGCTGTGGGACGACCTGGTGGACCTGATGGCCGACGGGGTCCGGGTCGGCCGGATCATCACCACGGACCCGGCACACCGGGACGCGGTGGGCCCTGACGGCGGACCGGCGCCCCTGTGGCCCGACAACGCGTACTACGTGTACCAGCGCGAGGGACTGGACTGCCGGGTGTGCGGCGCCGAGGTCAGGGTGACGCAGATGCAGGCGCGGAACCTGTTCTGGTGCCCGCGCTGCCAGGCGTCCTGACCGGCACACCGCCTCGGCCGGTCATCCGCCCGCCCCGGTGTAGAACCCGTAGGTGGCATCGGCGTTCCTCGCGGCGTGCTCCGGATCGGCGCCGTCCGCCACGTGGGCCGCGGCCCATCCGTCGGCGCAGCCGCGGTAGAACGACCTGCCCTCGTCCGTGAGGGCCCACGCCTCCGCCTCGCCGGGGGAGAGGGAACCCTCGGTGGCCCCCAGGTGCAGTGACAGCCCGAGCAGCCCACCGTCCCAGCCGACGCCCGTGGCCCCGGGGCCGTAGGTATCCCACATCCCCGCGGGCATGTCGGCCACGCGGGCCACGTGCTCGATCGCGCACCGGGTCCGCTCGCCCTCTGCCGTCAGCCGGACGGTCACCCAGGAGACGCCCCCGCCGAACTCCCACGTGATCCGGTAGGACGCAGTGCCTCCGGTCGGCGGGGTGCACTCGAGCACCTCTCCGCCGGCGTTGCCCTCCAGCTGATAGCGTCCGCCGGGCTCCAGCTCTCCGGTGACGGGCAGGAACCAGCGCCTGATGCGATCCGCGGTCGTCACGGCCTCCCAGACGTCGTCGATCGGCGCCGGGTAGGCCTGTTCCAGTGTCTGGACGTGGGAGGGTTCCCCCTCGCGGTCCTCGGTGTGGATGCCCCGCGTCACGGCTGCCAATTGGGACTGGACGTCGACCATGTCATCTCTCCTTGCTGGGTGGGTCCTCCCCGGGGTGTTCCCCGGGGTCACGCTCGGCCGCGAGCCGCCGGTCCCGCCTCCCGCGCGCCAGCTCGGTGCCCAGGGCGTCGAGCCGGGGTTGCCAGAACCGCTCGAAGGCGCTGAGCCACTGGCTCGCCTCCCGGGGGCCCTCGGCACGCACGGCGTAGAGCCGGCGGGTCCCCTCGGGCCGGACGGAGGCGAAGCCGTGCTCCCGCAACACCCTCAGGTGCTGGGAGACCGCGGGTTGGCTGATGCCGAACTCCTCCTGGATCACGGCGCCGATCTCGCCCGCGCTCAGTTCCCCGTCGACGAGCATCTCGAGGATGCGCCGCCGGACCGGGTCGCCGAGGACGTCGAGTGCGTGCATGGACCCAAGGTTTCACCCGAACTTATATAAGTCAATACTGATTCAGCGGGACGGGAGTTCCCTGGGGGCAGGGGCCTGGGACTGTCCGGCGGGGCGCGCTGCGGGCACGGGCCCGGAACGCGGCAAGGGCCCCGACCTGTGCGGTCGGGGCCCTTGCCGGCAGTGGAGGGGATGACGGGAATCGAACCCGCGTAGCCAGTTTGGAAGACTGGGGCTCTACCATTGAGCTACATCCCCACGGCGCCGCATCCCGCCACATCGGCCGGGAACAGCGTGGTAGAGCGTACCAAGGATCGAGGCGACGCCGCAAAGCGGCAGGCGTACCGCCGCCGGGCCCCGGAGGTCGCCGGAATGCGGACCATGGCGTGGGAATGCGTACACTGGTCTCTGGCCAGAAACGGCCAGGGCCGTCTGCGGGGTGTAGCTCAGCTTGGTAGAGCGCGCGCTTTGGGAGCGTGAGGCCGCAGGTTCAAATCCTGTCACCCCGACGTCATGGCCCCCGGTGGGGCCTGATTCACCGGATGCCCGGCGGCCGGGCAACGAGAAGTGCCCATCAGACGAGACAAGCAATCCACACAGGAGTCCTAAGTGGTCAAGAGCACCGCAGAAAACCTCAGCCCGACCCGGGTCAAGCTGGACGTCGAGGTCCCCTTCGAGGACCTCAAGCCACGCCTGGACGATGCCTACAAGACCGTGGCCAACCAGATCCAGGTCCCCGGCTTCCGTAAGGGCAAGGTTCCGGCGCGCATCATCGACCAGCGCATCGGGCGTGGCTACGTGGTGGAGACCGCCGTCAACGAGGGTCTGAACGACTTCTACCAGCAGGCGCTGATCGAGACGGAGACCACCCCGATGGCCCGTCCCGAGGTCGAGGTCACCTCGATGCCCGGTGTCGACGGCGATGCCGAGGGCCCGCTGAAGTTCACCGTCGAGGTGGACATCCGCCCGGAGATCGAGTTGCCGGACTACAAGGGTCTGAAGGTCACCGTGGAGCCCGCCGCGGCCTCCGAGGAGGACGAGCAGAAGGCCCTGGACGAGCTGCGCTCCCGCTTCGGCACCCTGAAGGCCGTGGACCGCCCCGCCGCCCAGGACGACTTCGTCACCATCACGCTGACCGCCAGCATCGGCGACGAGCAGGTCGACCACGCCGAGGACCTGTCCTACCAGGTCGGCGCCGGCACCATGCTGGACGGCATGGACGAGGCTCTCGAGGGCCTCTCCGCCGGCGAGGACGCCGTCTTCGAGACCACGCTGGCCGGTGGCGAGCACTCCGGCGAGAAGGCCACCGTCAAGGTCGTCCTGGGCTCCGTCAAGGAGCGCGAGCTGCCCGAGGCCGATGACGACTTCGCCCAGCTGGCGTCCGAGTTCGACACCATCGAGGAGCTGAAGGCCGACCTGAAGGCCAAGGCCGCCGAGGGCGCCGTCACCGGTCAGGGCATCGAGGCCCGGGACAAGGTCCTGGAGGAGCTGGTCAAGCTCGTCGAGGTCCCGGTGCCCGACTCCGTGGTCACCGAGCAGGTCGAGCAGCACTTCGCCCAGGGCGGCCACGCCGAGGGTGACGACCACGACACCGAGGAGCACCGCGCCGAGGTGGAGCAGAACGCCCGCGAGGCCTTCCGCAACGAGATCATCCTCGACAAGGTCGCGGACGCCGAGGAGATCGGCGTGGACCAGGGTGAGCTGATCGAGTACATCATCTCCACCTCCCAGCAGTACGGCATGGACCCGAACCAGTTCGCGCAGATGCTGGACCAGGCCGGCCAGGTCCCGATGATCATGGGCGAGGTCCGCCGCCGCAAGGCGCTGGCCAAGGTCCTGGAGTACGCCGAGGTCACCGACACCGAGGGCAATGCCGTGGACCTGACCGCCTTCGTGACCCCGGGTGGTGCCGAGGCCGTCGAGGCCGACGCCGCTGAGTCGGCGGAATCCGCTGACTCTGCCGACTCAGCTGACTCGGCGGATTCCGCCGACAGCGCTGACTCCGCCCCGTCGCCGGCCGAGGCCGCCGAGGAGGCTCCGGCCAAGAAGGCCCCCGCCAAGAAGGCCCCCGCCAAGAAGACCCCGGCCAAGTCCGCCGCCGCCACGGCAGATGACGCAGAGGCGGAGGAGTCCGAGGCCCCGGCCAAGAAGGCCCCCGCCAAGAAGGCTCCGGCGAAGAAGGCCCCGGCCAAGAAGGCCCCGGCGAAGTCCGCTGCCGCCCAGGCCGAGGACTCCGCCGAGGAGTCGGAGGCCCCGGCGAAGAAGGCTCCCGCCAAGAGGGCCCCGGCGAAGAAGGCCCCGGCCAAGTCCACCGCCGCCAAGGCTGAGGAGAAGGCCGAGCCCACGGAGGCCTGAGCCTTCCGGGGCGTCGCCTGCGCGGCAGGGTGACCCCCGGCAGGTGACCCCTGGCCGGGCCGGACTGCCCGCCATCACCCGGATGCCCGGGCCCACGGACCATCGGTCCGGGGGCCCGGGCATCCTGCGCACCGCCCCGCACGGCTCCGCTGCTCTGCCGGCCGTGCGGGGCGGCGTCGGGACTGCACGCCAACAGCGAACAGCCGGGTCAGAAGGACCCGGGTGGGGTGCGGGGCCAGTAGTCTCTGATCAAGACCCGTGCCACCGGTGTATCCGGTGGACACCTGAAGTCCATCAGAAGGAAGGCAGGGCGCCATGTCCGCATCGTCCACTGCTCCCCGTATGGCGTCGGTTGACCCGGCGGCCCGCGAGGACTACATCTACAACCGCCTGCTCAAGGAACGCATCATCTGGCTCGGTTCCGAGGTGATGGATGAGAACGCGAACGCCATCTGCTCCCAGATGCTCCTGCTGTCCGCCGAGGACCCGGAGAAGGACATCTACCTGTACATCAACTCCCCGGGTGGGTCCATCACCGCGGGCATGGCGATCTACGACACCATGAAGTACATCCCGAACGACGTGGTGACCGTGGCCACCGGCATGGCCGCCTCGATGGGCCAGTTCCTGCTGTCCTCCGGGACCAAGGGCAAGCGTTACGCCACGCCGCACGCCCGCATCCTGATGCACCAGCCCTCCGGCGGCATCGGCGGCACGGAGTCTGACATCCGCATCCAGGCCCAGCTGATCCTGCACATGAAGCAGGTCATGGCCGAGCTCACCGCGGAACAGACCGGCCAGACCGTGGACACGATCCTCAAGGACAACGAGCGGGACAAGTGGTTCACCGCCCAGGAGGGCCTGGAGTACGGGTTCTTCGACCACATCGCCGAACGTGCCGGCACCGTGTCCGGCGGCGGAGGCGTGGACAACTCCTGATCCCCCGGATCGAGACCGTCCGCCCGACTCCCACAGACCCTTCGCCCAGGAGAGACCAGAGATGAACCACCAGTTCCCCGTCGGAATGCCCTCCGGTGCCGGCCAGCCGGTCCCGAGCAACCGCTACATCCTGCCCCAGTTCGAGGAGCGCACCCCCTACGGCTTCAAGCGGCAGGACCCCTACGCCAAGCTGTTCGAGGACCGCATCGTGTTCCTCGGCGTCCAGGTGGACGACGCCGCCGCGGACGACATCATGGCCCAGCTGCTCGTGCTGGAGTCCATGGACTCCGAGCGGGACATCACCCTGTACATCAACTCGCCGGGTGGCTCCTTCACCGCGATGACGGCGATCTACGACACGATGCAGTTCATCCGTCCCGAGGTCCAGACCGTGTGCCTGGGCCAGGCCGCCTCGGCCGCCGCGGTGCTGCTGGCCGCCGGCGCCCCCGGCAAGCGGCTGGCGCTGCCCAACGCCCGCGTGCTGATTCACCAGCCGTCCATGGGCGGGGACCGCGGCACCGCCACGGACCTGCAGATCCACGCCGAGGAGCTGCTGCGCATCCGCACCTGGATGGAGGAGACGCTGGCCGCGCATACCGACAAGACCGCCGAGCAGGTGCGCCAGGACATCGACCGGGACAAGTTCCTCTCGGCCGCCGGGGCCAAGGAGTACGGCCTCGTGGACGAGGTGCTGGAGTCCCGCAAGATCACCAAGCCGCAGCTGAGCAGCTGACCGGCGGCAGCGCTCCGGTCCGGTTCCGCTGAGGTTCCCGACGGCGGCCCCCACCCTGCAGCGCCCACGCGGCCAGGGTGGGGGCCGCCGTTGCAATCCACCGGCTTAGCCCGTCCACCCCCTAAGCTGTAATGGCAGTACCTCGGGATCCGGGCAGGATCCCACCCCCTAACGAGGAGAACCCCGTATGGCCCGCATCGGCGAGAGCGCTGACCTGCTCAAGTGCTCATTCTGTGGAAAGAGCCAGAAGCAGGTCAGGAAACTGATCGCAGGCCCCGGTGTCTACATCTGCGATGAGTGCATCGAGCTGTGCAACGAGATCATCGAGGAGGAGCTCTCCGAGGTCGCCGAGACCGCCGAGGTCGAGCTGCCCAAGCCGCGGGAGATCTACGACTTCCTCGAGGAGTACGTGATCGGCCAGACCGAGGCCAAGAGGTCCCTCGCCGTCGCCGTCTACAACCACTACAAGCGCATCCGCACCGGACAGCAGACCAAGGAGAGCTCCCTGCTGGACCGTCACGGTGAGGACTCGGAGCTGGCCGACGTCGAGGTCGGCAAGTCCAACATCCTGCTCGTCGGACCCACCGGCTCCGGCAAGACCTATCTCGCACAGACCCTGGCGCGCAAGCTCAACGTCCCCTTCGCCGTCGCGGACGCGACCTCACTGACCGAGGCCGGATACGTGGGCGAGGACGTGGAGAACATCCTGCTCAAGCTCATCCAGGCCGCGGACTACGACGTCAAGAAGGCCGAGCAGGGCATCATCTACATCGACGAGATCGACAAGATCTCGCGGAAGTCCGAGAACCCCTCCATCACCCGGGACGTCTCCGGTGAGGGCGTGCAGCAGGCCCTGCTGAAGATCCTCGAGGGCACCACGGCCGCCGTCCCCCCGCAGGGTGGCCGCAAGCACCCGCACCAGGAGTTCCTGCAGATCGACACGTCGAACGTGCTGTTCATCGTGGCCGGTGCGTTCGCCGGTCTGGACGACATCATCGCCTCCCGTGCCGGCAGCAAGGGCATCGGCTTCGGCGCCCCGCTGAACACCATCGGCAAGCGGGACGTGTCCTACGCGGACGTCCGCCCCGAGGACCTGCTGAAGTTCGGGCTGATCCCGGAGTTCATCGGTCGCCTGCCCGTCATCACCACGGTGGACAACCTCGACCACGCGCAGCTCATCAGCATCCTCACCGAGCCGAGGAACGCGCTGCTGAAGCAGTACCAGAAGATGTTCCTGATGGACGGCGTGGAACTGCAGTTCGACCAGGACGCCCTGGACGCCGTGGTGGACCAGGCGGAGGACCGGGGGACCGGCGCCCGCGGGCTGCGCTCCATCATGGAGGAGGTCCTCAAGCCCGTCATGTTCGACCTGCCCTCCCGCGAGGACATCGCCACGGTGGTCATCACCGGGGACGTGGTCCGCGAGGGCGCCGAACCGACCCTCATCTCGCAGGAAGTCCAGCGCAAGCGCCGGAATAAGTCCGCCTGAGATACGGTTGCGCCTGGAAGACCCACCCCCACCGATCGCCGTGGTCTGACGGCGAAGAGGAGCACAGTGACTGACCTGAAGACCGATCCGCGCACCGAGGAGCTCGACGAGGGCACCGCCGACGTCCAGACCGTCGACTTCTGGTTCGACTGCACCTGCCCGTACGCGTGGATCACCTCTCGCTGGATGCACGAGGTCGAGGCGGTCCGTCCGATCAGCGTCCGGTGGCGCATCATGTCCCTGTCCGTGCTCAATGAGGGTCGCGACCTGGACCCGGGGTACCTGGAGGCGATGGACAGGGCCTGGCTGCCGGCCCGCGCCGCCACCCAGGTCTGGGACCGCCACGGGGACGAGGTCCTCGGGAAGTTCTACACCGCCGTCGGCACCCGCGTGCACAACGAGGGGAACAAGGACTACGAGGCCGTCATCGCCGCAGCGCTGGCGGAATTGGGTCTGGACGCCGGGATCCTCGACGCCGCGAGGACTGATGTCCTGGACGAGAAGATGCGCGAGTCCCACCAGGAGGGCATCGACCAGGTGGGTGATGAGGTCGGCACCCCGGTGGTCGCCTTCAACGGCACCGCCTTCTTCGGCCCCGTGATGACCCGTATTCCCCGCGGTGAGGAAGCCGGCCGGATGTTCGACGGCGCGGTGGCCCTGGCCGAGTTCCCGTACTTCTACGAGATCAAGCGTTCCCGCACCACCAAGCCGCAATTCGATTGAGCACGTGCGCGATGACCGGTGAGTGGCAGCGTCGCGGTCGTCGCCCGGGCTGAACCGCCGACCTGCGCCGATGGAGCAACCACAGCACGCCTCGGCGCCACCAGCACAGACAGTAGGAGCCCGGACCATCAGGTCCGGGCTCCTACTGTCTGTGGTGTCTAGGCTGGCTGTCAGGCCTCCACGGCCGCGGCCAGCCGGACCTCGGACACCGAGACGTCCGCGTCCTCCGCCGGGGTGCCGGCCGTGAGGGTCAGTTCCTGGACGTTGCCGGCGGCCTTGAGGTCCGCCAGCCCGCCGCGCAGCGAGGTGAGGCGACTCTCCGGGGCGGTCACGACGGCGGAGAGCACCTCGGTGCGCTGCTTCACCTTGGCCTCGGACTTGGCCTTCCGGATGCCGCCGAGCGCCAGGGCGACTGTGGTGAGCACGTCAGCGGTGGCACCGGTGGCGGCCGCCTCGATGCCCGCGATCTCGGCGGGCAGTCCCGGCCAGGGGGCGCGGTGCACGGAGCCGGTGCGCCACCAGCCCCAGACCTCGTCCGTGGCGAAGGGCTGGAACGGGGCGAGCAGGCGCAGCAGCGCGTCCAGGGTGGTGGCCAGGGTGGCGCGCACGGAGGCCTGCTCGGCCTCGCCGTGGCCCCCGTAGGCACGGTCCTTGATCAGCTCCACGTAGTCGTCCGTGAACTGCCAGAAGAAGGACTCGGTCAGGTTCAGCGCCCGCGCGTAGTCGTAGGCCTCGAAGGCACGGGTGGACTGGGCCACCGTGTCGTAGAGGCGGACCATCAGGGAGCGGTCCAGCGCGTTGGTGATGACCTCTGCGGACTCGGCGCGGGAGACCACGTCCCGCTCGGTGGCACCCAGGTTCAGCGCGAACTTGGAGGCGTTCAGCAGCTTGATGGCCAGCCGGCGCCCGATCTTCATCTGGGCGACCTCATAGGCGGTGTCCGCGCCGAGCTTGGCGGAGGCGGCCCAGTAGCGGACGGCGTCCGAGCCGAACTCGTCCAGCACGTCGGTGGGGACCACCACGTTGCCCTTGGACTTCGACATCTTCTTCCGGTCCGGGTCCAGGATCCAGCCGGACAGGGCGGTGTGGTGCCACGGCACGGAGTCGTTGAGGGCATCGGCGCGGACCACGGTCGAGAACAGCCAGGTCCGGATGATGTCGTGGCCCTGGGGGCGCAGGTCGAACGGGAAGACCTTGCCGAAGAACGCCTCGTCCCGTCCCCACTTGCCCACGATCTGCGGGGTCAGCGAGGAGGTCGCCCAGGTGTCGAGCACGTCCGGATCGCCGGTGAACCCTCCGGCCACCCCGCGCTGGGACTCCTCGTAACCGGGCGCCGGCTCGGCCACCGGGTCCACCGGCAGCTGGTCCTCGGACGGCAGGATCGGGTGCTCGTAGTCCGGCTCGCCGTGCTCGTCCAGGGGGTACCAGACCGGGATGGGGACCCCGAAGAAGCGCTGGCGGGAGACCAGCCAGTCACCGTTGAGGCCCTCCACCCAGTTCTCGTACCGGTGCCGCATGTGCTCCGGATGCCAGTTCAGGGACCGGCCGCGTGCCACCAGCTTCTCGCGACGCTCGGCGTCGCGTCCGCCGTTGCGGATGTACCACTGGCGGGAGGAGATGACCTCGAGGGGCTTGTCGCCCTTCTCGTAGAAGTTCACGGCGTGCATGATCTTCTTCGGCTCGCCGTCCATCAGTCCGGCCTCGGTCAGGGCGGCGACGACGGTCTCCTTGGCGGAGAACACGGTCTTGCCGGCCAGGGCGGCGTAGTGCTCGCGGCCGGCCTCGGTGGTGATCCACTCCGGGGTCTCGGCGTGGAACCGGCCGTCACGGCCGACCACGGTGCGGGTGGGCAGTTGCAGCTCGCGCCACCAGGTGACGTCGGTGAGATCGCCGAAGGTGCACACCATGGCGATGCCGGAGCCCTTGTCCGGCTGTGCCAGCGGGTGGGCCTTGACCTCCACGGGCACCTCGAACAGGGGAGAGGTCACGAAGGTGCCGAACAGCGGCTGGTACCGCTCGTCGTCGGGATGGGCCACGAGGGCGGTGCAGGCCGGCAGCAGCTCGGGCCGGGTGGTCTCGATGTAGACCTGCTCCCCGGACGCGGTGGTGAACGGGTACCGATGGTAGGCGCCGGGGACCTCGCGGTCCTCGAGCTCGGCCTGGGCCACGGCGGTGCGGAAGGTCACGTCCCACAGGGTGGGGGCCTCGGCCAGGTAGGCGTCGCCCGTGGCCAGGTTCTGCAGGAAGGCGCGCTGGGAGACGGACCGGGAGGTGTCGTCGATCGTGCGGTAGGTCAGAGACCAGTCCACGGACAGCCCGAGGCGGGTGAACAACCCCTCGAAGACCTTCTCGTCCTCGACCGCGAGCTCCTCGCACAGCTCGATGAAGTTCCTGCGGGAGACGACGTCCCAGTCCCGCTGGTTCTTCGCCGGCTTCTCCGGGGGGCGGTAGCCCTCGATATAGGGCTTCGTCGGGTCGCAGCGCACGCCGTAGTAGTTCTGCACGCGGCGCTCGGTGGGCAGTCCGTTGTCGTCCCAGCCCATCGGGTAGAACACGTTCTTGCCGGTCATGCGCTGGTAGCGGGCCAGCACGTCCGTCTGGGTGTAGGAGAACATGTGGCCCACGTGCAGCGAACCGGAGGCGGTCGGCGGGGGCGTGTCGATCGAGTAGACCTCACCCCGGACGGTGTCCTCGTCGAAGGCGTAGGTGCCCTCGGCGCGCCAGCGGGCCGAGAGCTTGTCCTCCAGGCCCTCCAGGGCGGGCTTGTCCGGAACGGTCACGGCGGGGGTCGGGGAAACGGGCGTGTCTGTGCCCGGGGTCTGTTCAGCCATGTCCTCGATTGTCCCATGTCGTCCGGTCCCGTCCCGCACCCGCCCCGGCGGCGGCACGTCGTGCGCGGAGAGGAGACCTACAGTGGTGCCATGACCGAGACCCAGAGCACACCAGAGTCAGAGCACGCGGGGCGCCACGCCGCCGTCGTGACCGGGGCCTCCTCCGGGATCGGCCGCGCCACCGCCCTGCGGCTGGCCGCCGAGGGGTGGACGGTGTTCGCCGTCGCCCGCCGCGCCGCCCGCCTGCAGGCACTCGCCGAGGAGGCCGCCGGCTCGCCGGGACGGATCGTGGCGCTGCCGGCGGACGTGACGTCCGCACGGGAGATGTACTGGGTGCGCGACCAGGTCGCGGAGAACGGCGGGGTGGACACGGTGCTGTGCATCGCCGGCGGTGCGCTGGGCACGGACCGCGTGTCCGAGGGCGGACTGGACGACTGGGACTGGATGTTCCGGGTCAACGTCCAGGGCACGCTGAACACCGTGCAGGCCCTCCTGCCGATGCTCCGGGAGACCGGGCGGGGCACCGTGCTGGTGCTGACCTCGACGGCGGCGCTGGCCAGCTACGAGGGTGGCGGCGGGTACAACGCGGCCAAGATGGCCGAACACGGTCTCGTCGGGGCGCTGCGCCTGGAGGAGGCCGAGCACAACGTGCGCGTGGTGGAGGTGCTGCCCGGGATGGTGCACACCGAGGAGTTCACCCGGAACCGGCTGCGCGGCGACCAGGCGGCCGCGGACAGCGTCTACGCGGGTGTGGAGAAGCCCCTGACCGCCGAGGACGTGGCGGACGTCTGCGCGTATGCCGTGTCCGTGCCGCACCACGTCAACCTGGACCAGGTCGTGATGCGGCCGGTCGCCCAGGCCGCCCAGTTCAAGGTGATCCGGACGTGAGGACCCGGTGACCCACGCGCGCACGACCGTGGCGTAGAATCGGCGGCAAAGCACTGACCCGGCCATCACCGGTGAGCTTCCGGAAGAACAGGCGCGTGCTGCCGCCGGCGGACCCGGGTCCGCCAGGCGCCAGGACGGCCCCAGTAGAACCGGACGGGTAAGCCCGTCACAGCAGTCACGAGCGGTCGCCCGGGCCCTCGGAGGCCCACGGCCGGCGCCCGCCGGACCCGGGCCCACCGGAACGGGGCGGCAAGCAGGGTGGTACCGCGCCGCCGTCGTCCCCGGGGAACACCCCGGGAGGCGGCCAGGCGTCCTTGCAGACACGCAGCAGAACGCAGCCCACGTCGAGACAAGGACGGCCACACCGTGTACCCCCTCGCCAGTTCCGACCCGCACGCGGAGTCCCAGAACACCACCCCGGCCTCACCGCGCTTCCCCGAGATCGAGCGGCGCATCCTGCAGTACTGGGAGGAGGACGGGACCTTCCAGGCCTCCATCGAGCACCGTCCCGCCCACCGCGAGGACGGCACGCCGAACGAGTTCGTCTTCTATGACGGCCCGCCCTTCGCCAACGGCCTGCCGCACTACGGGCACCTGCTGACCGGTTACGTCAAGGACCTCGTGGCCCGCTACCAGACCCAGCAGGGCCGCCGCGTGGAGCGCCGCTTCGGCTGGGACACCCACGGGCTGCCCGCCGAGCTGGAGGCGATGAAGCAGCTGGGGATGACGGACAAGGCCCAGATCGAGGGCATGGGCATCGATGCGTTCAACGACGCCTGCCGAGCCTCGGTGCTGAAGTACACCGAGGAGTGGAAGGACTACGTCAACCGGCAGGCCCGCTGGGTGGACTTCGAGAACGACTACAAGACCCTGAACCCCGAGTTCATGGAGTCCGTGCTCTGGGCCTTCAAGACCCTGCACGACAAGGGCCTGACGTACCGCGGCTTCCGCGTGCTGCCCTACTGCTGGAAGGACGAGACCCCGCTGTCCAACCACGAGCTGCGCATGGACGAGGACGTCTACAAGTCCCGCCAGGATCCCTCCGTCACGGTGGCCTTCCCGATCACCGGCCTGCCCGCGGACGCGGAGCTGGTGCCCGCCGGCGGGGCCGACGCCGGCCTGGCCGCAGAGCTCACCGGCGTGCGCGTGCTGGCCTGGACCACCACGCCGTGGACGCTGCCGACCAACGAGGCGCTCGTGGTCGGGCCCGAGATCACCTACGCGGTGGTCCCGGCCGGTCCGGACGCCGCGGAGGACGTGGCCGGTCACCGGTACCTGCTGGCCCAGGACCTGCTCGGTGCGCACGCCCGGGAGCTGGGCTACGCCGACGCCGGCGCGATCACCGAGGCGGTGACGGCCACCTACCCCGGCACCCGGCTGGGCGGACTGCTGTACGAGCCGCTGTTCACCTACTTCGCGGACGCCGAGGCCTACGGCACCGGGCGGGCGTGGCGGCTGCTCGTGGACGACTACGTCTCCACGGACGACGGCACCGGCGTGGTCCACCAGGCCCCCGCCTACGGTGAGGACGACCAGCGGGTCTGTGAGGCCAACGGCATCCCGGTCATCCTCTCGGTGGACGAGGGCGCCCGGTTCCTGCCGCTGTTCGGGGACGAGGCCCGCGGCGACGGCGTGCTCAAGGACATCGCCGGCGTCCAGGTGTTCGAGGCGAACCGGACCATCATCCGGGCGCTGCGCGCGGCCGGGAAGCTGGTCAGGGAGGCCTCCTACGAGCACTCCTACCCGCACTGCTGGCGTTGCCGCACCCCGCTGATCTACCGCGCCATCACCTCTTGGTACGTCTCCGTCACCTCGTTCAAGGACCGGATGGTCGAGCTCAAC
The DNA here is from genome assembly GCF_035445025.1 of Citricoccus sp. NCBI lineage: Bacteria > Bacillati > Actinomycetota > Actinomycetes > Micrococcales > Micrococcaceae > Citricoccus > Citricoccus sp. The sequence continues at coordinate 23,360 of NZ_DAOMPX010000030.1, forward strand.
GAGCAGATCACCTGGATCCCGGAGAACGTCAAGCACGGCCAGTTCGGCAAGTGGCTGGAGAACGCCCGGGACTGGTCCATCTCCCGCAACCGGTACTGGGGCTCGCCGATCCCGGTGTGGGAGTCCGACCACCCGGACCACCCGCGCCAGGAGGTCTACGGCTCGCTGGCCGAGCTCGAGGAGGCCTTCGGCCGGCTGCCGCGCAACGCCGCCGGCGAGGTGGACCTGCACCGGCCCTGGATCGACGACCTGACCCGCCCGCACCCCGACCCGGAGGCCGCCGCCGCCGGGGCGACGATGCGCCGCGTCGAGGACGTCCTGGACGTCTGGTTCGACTCCGGCTCGATGCCGTACGCCCAGGTGCACTACCCGTTCGAGAACCGCGAGTGGTTCGACGGCGGCCACAACCCGGCCGACTTCATCGTGGAGTACATCGGCCAGACCCGCGGCTGGTTCTACACCATGCACGTGCTGGCCACCGCCCTGTTCGACCGGCCCGCGTTCTCCAACGTCATCAGCCACGGGATCGTGCTCGGCTCGGACGGGCAGAAGATGTCCAAGTCCCTGAAGAACTACCCGGACGTCTCCGAGGTCCTGGACCGCGACGGCTCCGACGCGATGCGCTGGTTCCTCATGGCCTCCCCGATCCTGCGCGGCGGCAACCTGGTCGTCACGGAGGAGGGCATCCGCGAGGGCACCCGCCAGGTGCTGCTGCCGGCCTGGAACGTGTGGCACTTCTTCAGCCTCTACGCCAACTCCGCCCGCGGCCTGTCCGCAGAGGGCGGCAAACGGCCGGAGGGCTACCGCGCCCAGGCCCGGTACGAGTCCACCGACCCGCTGGACCAGTACATCCTGGCCGCCACGGCGCGCATGCTCACCGAGGTCAAGTCCGGACTGGACGCCTACGAGGTCTCGGACGCCACGGAGGCGCTGCGCGTCTACATGGACACCATGACCAACTGGTACGTGCGCCGGTCCCGCCAGCGGTTCTTCGACGAGGACACCCAGGCCCTGGACGTCCTGTACACCTGCCTCGAGGCCTTCTGCCGGGCCGCGGCCCCGCTGATGCCGCTGGTCTCGGAGGAGATCTGGCGCGGGCTGACCGGTGGCCGTTCGGTGCACCTGACCGACTACCCGGACCCGGCACCGTTCCTGTCCGGCTTCGCGTCGGCGGAGGAGGCCGGGCGGCTGGTGGAGCGGATGGAGACGGTGCGCCGCATCGCCTCGGCCGGTTCCTCCCTGCGCAAGGGGGCCAAGCGGCGGGTGCGACTGCCGCTGCAGTCGCTGACCGTAGTGGTGCCCGGCGCCGCCGGACTGGCGGGCCCCTACGCCGACATCATCCGGGACGAGCTGAACCTGAAGTCCGTGGACCTGCAGGACGCGGGCGAGGTCTCCGCCGCGGACTACGGCATCAGCCAGTCCCTGGCGGTCAACGCCCGGGCCGCCGGACCGCGGCTGGGCAAGCAGGTCCAGGCCGTCATCAAGGCCGCGAAGTCCGGTGACTGGCGGCTCGAGGAGGACGGCACGGTGGTGGCCGGCGGTATCGAGCTGGCCGAGGGGGAGTACTCCCTGCAGACCACCGTGGGGGCACCGGCCGGTGCGGACGGTGCCCCCGACGGCGGGGGCGCGGCCGATGATCGCGCCGTCGCCGTCGTGCCCGGCGGCTTCCTGGTCCTGGACACCTCCGTGTCCGCGGAGCTGGCGGCCGAGGGCACGGCGCGGGACGTGGTCCGTGCCGTGCAGTCGGCCCGCAAGGACGCCGGACTGGAGGTCTCGGACCGGGTGCGGACCGTGATCACCGGACCGGCCGCCGTCGTGCAGGCCGTGGACGCGCACCGGGACCTGGTCTCGGGCGAGACCCTGACCGTGGAGCTGGTGCTGGAGGACTCCGGTGCCGCGGACCCGCGCCGGGACCCGGCCGAGGACGCCACCAGGACCGTCCAGGTGGCGGTCGCCCCGGTCGCCGCCGTCGCCGGGGCCGTGACCGCGGGGGGTGACGCGTGAGCGCCGCGGCTGCCGGCGGGGGACCCCGGACGGTGGAGGCCGTCTACCGGGACCTGCTCGCCCGGGCCCCGGAGAACAAGATGGAACCGCGCATGGCGCCGCTCTGGCGGGCCATGGAACTGCTCGGCGAGCCCCAGAAGGCCGCCCCGGTCATCCACCTGACCGGGACCAACGGCAAGACCTCCACGGCGCGGATCATCGAGTCCGTGCTGCGGGCGTACGGGCTGCGGACCGGACGGTACACCTCACCGCACCTGACCTCCGTGACCGAGCGGATCAGCATCGACGGCGCCCCGGTGCCGAACGAGACGTTCGTGCGGATCTGGAACGAGATCCTGCCGGTGGTCCGGGTCGTGGACGCCGAGCTGGAGGCGGCCGGGGAGAACCGGCTGACCTACTTCGAGTGCGTGACCATCCTGGGCTTCGCCGTGTTCGCGGACGAGCCGGTGGACGTGGTGGTGCTCGAGGTGGGCCTGGGCGGCATCACCGATGCCACCAACGTGGCCGACGGAGTGGTCTCCGTGGTGACGCCGATCTCCGCGGACCACACCGACCTGCTGGGGGACACCGACGCCGAGATCGCCCGGGAGAAGGCCGGGATCATCAAGCCCGGCGGATTCCTCGTCTCGGCCGCCCAGGACCCGGAGGCGGCACAGGTGTTGCTGGACGCGGCGCGTGCCGTGGACGCCCCGTTCCGCTTCGAGGGGGTGGACTTCGGCGTGGAGTCCCGCTCGGTGGCGGTCGGCGGCCAGCAGGTCACCGTGCAGGGCATCGCCGGGCGCTACCCGGATCTGACCCTGCCGCTGCACGGAGAGCACCAGGCCGAGAACCTGGCGGTGGCCGTGGCGGCGCTGGAGGCGTTCTTCGGCGGCGAGAGGGAACTGGAATCCGGGCTGCTGCAGGAAGGCGTGGGCGCCGTGTCCACACCGGGCCGGATGGAGGTGGTGCGCACCGCGCCGACCCTCGTGGTCGATGCCGCTCACAACCCCGCCGGGATCGCCGCCACCGCCAAGGCCCTGCAGGAGGCCTTCGGCTTCGAGAAGCTGGTGCTGGTGGTGGGCATCCTGCGGGAGAAGGACGCGCTGGAGATGCTGACCGTGCTCTACCGGCAGTTCGGGGACCTGGTCGAGGACCTCTGCCTGACCCAGTCGGACTCGCCGCGGGCGATCCCGGCGGGCGAACTGGCCCAGACCGCGCTGGACGCGGGCTGGCCCGAGGACGACATCCACGCCACTGAGTCCATCCCGGACGCCCTGGAGTGGGCCGTGGGCCGGGCGGAGGCCACCGAGGGCGCCGGCGCCGGAACCGGTGGCGGCGTGCTCGTGACCGGGTCCATCACCCTGGTGGCCGAGGTGCGCGAGCTGCTCGGCGCCCCGGCGGCCGAGGCGGCGATGCCCGGGGCCCCCGGCGTGGTCCCGGTGGCACCCGGGGTCGAGGTGTTCGCGGACATGGGGCTGGAACTCGGTGACGGCCTGGACGAGGACGAGGACGACGAGGACATCTTCGCCGACGACACCTATGGCCTCGCCGAGGCGGAGGCGGGTGACGGATCCGCCCGCGCCGGGGGCCCGGAGCGGGCCGCGGGGCAGGATGACGACACCTTCGGCGTCGAGGACGCCGGGCACGATGACGGCTCGAGGGATCGGGGGAGGACGACGTGAGCGACCAGCAGTCCGGACAGGCCGGCCCGCCCGCTGACGGCGCCTCGGAGCAACCCGGCCGCGAGTCCTGGCGGCCCGCCCGCGAGACGAGGGCCCAACGTGAGTGGAAGCCCGGCCAGGTGAAGAAGGCCCGCTCCATCCGTGCCACGTTCACCTCGAGCGTGCTCGTCCTGGAGGCGCTGGTCCTGGTGCTCTTCGGACTGGCCCTGTTCGGCGTCCACCGGGGGGAGCCCCAGGCCGGCTGGATCCTGGGGGTCTCCCTGGTCCTCGCCGTCGTCGCGATCTTCACCTGTGCCCTGGTCCGCAAGCCGGTGGGCATCTGGATCGGCTGGGGCCTGCAGGTGGTCCTGCTGCTCGGGGTCTTCCTGGAGTACACGATGGTGATCATCGGGGTCGGCTTCGGCCTCGCGTGGTGGTACGCCGTCACCAAGGGCGGCCAGATCGACCGCGAGAACCGCCGCCGGGCCGAGGCGGAGGCACGCTGGCGCGCCGAGCACCCGGACGCCGAGTGAACCCCGCGGTCCGTGGCGGGCACCGGAACGCGGTGTCCGCCACGGCCGCCGGTCCGTGGCGGATGGATGCGCCAGGCCCTCTCGAGGGACCGTTAGGGTTGACCTGACGGCCAGCGGGCATCCTCCGACTGGCCCCCGCCCATGTCCATGACCGAATCCACCCAGGAGCGATTGTGACCACTCACCCCGAACAGACCCTCGTCCTCATCAAGCCGGACGGCGTCGCCCGCAACCTCACCGGACAGATCCTGGCCCGCATCGAGGCCAAGGGCTACGTCATCGCCGACCTGAAGATGCAGGTCCCGACCCGCGAGATGCTGGTCAGGCACTACGAGGAGCACGAGGGCAAGCCGTTCTTCGAGCCGCTGGTCGAGTTCATGGGGTCCGGCCCGGTCGTGGCCGTGCGCGTCCAGGGCCACCGGGTCATCGAGGGCTTCCGCTCCCTGGCCGGGGCCACCGAGCCGACCGCTGCCGCGCCGGGGACCATCCGCGGTGACCTCGGCCGCGACTGGGGCGAGTCCGTCCAGAAGAACCTGGTCCACGGCTCGGACTCCACGCTCTCCGCCGAGCGCGAGCTGGGGATCTGGTTCGCCTGACCGCGCGCCGGCGGGGCACGGCGCAGGAGGGGAGTGGCCGCACGGCCACCCTGGTCCCTAGGATCGCTCCATGAGCACCCAGCCCGATGCCCCGTACTTCCTGGGCGGCCCGTACCGTGAACTCACGGTCCTCGACGCCCCGGAGGTCCCCACCGTGGTCACCGTGGCCAGGGACTATCCGATGGACCGGATGGCGGAGATCTTCGACTCCACGTTCAGCGCACTGTTCCCCGCGCTCGGCGAGCAGGGGATCCAACCGGTGGGTCCGGCCTTCGCCCTGCACACCCGGATGCCCACGGACACGGTGGACTTCGAGGTCGGTGTCCCCGTGGACCGCCCGCTGCCGGGGGCGAGGACCGCGGGGCCCGGCCCGACCCTGTCACCCTCGCGGCTGCCGGGGGGCCGGATCGCCGTCATCTCCCACCTCGGCCCCTACGACGGGCTCGGGGAGGCGTGGTCGCGCTTCATGCAGGCCGTGGCGGACTCCGGCCACCAGCCCGCCCTGCCCTTCTGGGAGGTCTACGTGACCGAGCCCAGCCCGGACGCCGACCCCTCGACGATGCGCACGGACCTGGTCACCCTGCTGGCTGTCCGGGAGGGCGCGTGAGCGCCTCTCCCGCCTAGAAGAAGGCGTTGGAGAACCGGAGCATGATCGAGGCCAGCACGCCCACGTAGAGCAGGGCGATGATCGGCCAGGACCACTCGGCGGCGAACGTCCGCACCCCGGCCGGTGCCGGGATCACGCCGTGTTGCAGGTTGCGCGAGGTGAGCAGCACGAACATCGGGATCATCATGGCCCAGACCACCATGCAGTACAGGCACAGGATGTTGATCTCGTAGACGGCCTGGCTCCACAGCCACACGCAGAACGCGAAGCCGAGCAGCACGCCGACGTTCATCCCGATCCAGTACCAGCGACGGAACCGGGCCCCGGCGAACAGGGCCATGGCGATGGTGATGATGATCGAGAACGCCACGAGGCCGATGAACTGGTTGGGGAAGCCGAACAACTGGGACTGCCAGGTCTTCATGACCTCGCCGCAGGAGACCCACGGGTTGATGTCGCAGCTGGTGATGTGACTGGGATCGTTCCACAGCATCACCCGCTCGGCCACCAGCGCGACCGTGCCGTACATCCCGATCAGCCCGGTGACCAGCAGCATCCAGGCGGTCCCCAGCGGGCGTGCGTACCAACTCGGCCGGCGCTCGTCGACGGTCCCTGTGTCGGCGCCCCCGGTGGGCGCACCGTCGTCCCCGATCCCGGGGCCGGGTTCCAGGCTCACGTCGTGGCCGTGGCCGTGGCCGTGATCGGGATCGTGGTCGGAACCGGGAGGGGAGGTCTGTGGCGCGTGGGAGTTCACCCGACCATGGTATGACCCCTCGGTACGGCACCGGGATCCGGTGCCCGGATTCCGCACCGTGATCCCGCTGATCTGGCCCGCCGTGTGAGAGAATGATCGGTGACCCACCGGTGGCCACACCATCGGCAGGGTCCATCGGACGGCCACCGGGCCGGCGGCACAGGACTGGGGCAGTGTGGAAAGACTGTCCGGCTGGAGGGACGCGGACCGCGCGTCCCCGGCCATACGAGAGCCGCTTCCGGCACGTGTCACTGCGCGTGAGACCGGGCAGGCGTCCGATGGTTCCGGCCTTGCGCGTCCGCATCCAGCGGAGACCAGGGACCCGGTTCACCTCAGACTTTCTGGAGTCCGTCGACGGCGGCACCCCGAGCACCGCACCGGCGGATCGGGGGCAACGCCACCGGGAACGGACCTGGCCGCCCTGTGGGCGCGAGTGTGGCGTGCCGGCAGGGCAGGAGGTGCTGTCCATGGCAGCCAACGATCGAGACCACGCAGAATCCACCGAAGCCCTCGAACCCGGTGGGACCACCGAGAACATCGAGAACCCCGAGAACACCGTGACCCCCGACGTCACCCCGCAGGCCGGCGCCGCAGGGACGTCGACGGACGCCCAGCCGGCGCAGGACGCCGCAGGCGCCGCCGGCACCCTGGAGACCCCCGCGGCGGATGCCGCCGAGCAGGAGACGCCCGTCACGGTCGCACCCGTCGACCTGGAGGCCCCGGCCGATTCCGCTCCTGCAGTTGAGGCGGAGACGACGGCCGGGACCGACGCGCCGGACCCCCGGGCGGCGATTGAGCAGGCTGCCCCGGAAGCCCCGGAAGCCCCGGAAGCCCCGGAAGCCCCGGAAGCCCCGGAAGCCCCGG